>DASTAL010000126.1:0-6192 GCA_035712685.1 Rudaea sp.
GTGGGTGCTGTTCCAGGTGTTGGAAAAAATGAGGTCCATGGCCACCATCGGATCCTCCTTGATGCGTTCGAATCCGTCCGCCAGCGCGGTGTGCGCGCGCTGCGTCCCCCAGTCGTCCAGGACCGGCACGGCGGCATCCAGCGCCCCGCCCGCGCTCATGTAGATATTCGCAAGCAGTGCCTGGCGCTGCGCCGATGCCTGCAGATGGCCGCCGATGTCTGGCAACTGGGCTGCCGCCCCCCAGACCACCAGGTCATAGGCCAGCGCCCAGACGAACAGCAGGGTAAACCACCAGTGCCAATGTCGTTTCATGGCTGTCTCCACAGGTTCACGGGAAATGCTAAACCGTTTGATCGCGCGGCGCACGTGCGCCGGGAACCGGGCCGAAAACCTTGAAATGTGAGCCCGCGCACGCCCAAATCCGGTCAAATCCTGCACTGTTGCGGCGACGGCGCTACACTGAATCGGCCTGACAGGGGCTTGGGAGCCGGATGAACGGTCAGGACACCACCACGCTGAGCGGAGCGCAGCACGCGCGGGATGAACTCCGCGAACGCTGCCTCGCGCTCGTGCGGCGCTGGCAACCGCTGGCGCAGGGCGGCTGGGATCAGCTCGCCGCGCGCAAACTCGGCGAGGAAATCGACCAGATCGCCGATACCAGCGAGCGCCTGGGCCTGGAGGACGTGAACGGCTCGGCGCTGGAACTGGCCGCCTACCTGTGTTCCTTCGTCGACGACCGGCTCGTGCCCAACGAGCGCGATCTGGGCAGGCTCGCCGACATGGTCAACCGCATGGGTGCGGTGCTCACCGATTTGTCCGCCACCGAAACCGCCGCGGTGCATGCCCTGCCGGCCGCGCGGGCGCCGGCAGAACCGGCGCCGGAACCGGCAGCCGCAACCGCGCACGTGCCAACCGCGATCGAGGCGCCGCCGGCGCCGGCCGAGGCCGAGTTGGCGGAAGCGGCGGAACCGGAGCCCGCCGCACGACCGACGCCGCTGCCGCGTGCGGTGTGCCTGGTCGGCGTCGCGCCCGCCACCGTGCCCGGACTCAGCGAAGGCTTGCGCGAGCGCGGCTACGACGTGCGCGAGTTTGCGGAAGCCACGGCCTTGCTCGACTTCCTCGCCCATGCGATTCCGGGCGCGCTGCTCGTGGATGCGCGCAAGCTGCGCCTCATGGCGCGCGTGGCGGTGCAGTACGCCGGCATGGGCCTGAGCGGCGAACGCATGCCGGCCGTGCTCGCGGTATTGCCGGATGGCGACCTGGGCCACCGCCTGCTCGCCATGCGCGCCGGCGCGGCCGCACTGTTCAGCGCGCCGGTGGATTCCCTGCGCGTGATCGGCAAGCTCGACGAGTTGCTGCACGCCGACGCCCAGCCCGAGTGGCGCGTGCTGCTGGTCGAACCTGATCGCGCCCACGCCGCCGAATCCGCGCGCGTGCTGGTCGAGCGCGGCATGACCGCGCGCCTGGTCAGCAACGGCCAGGCCGCGCTCGCCGCGATCGGCGACTTCCGCCCTGACGTCATCGTCATCGACCACGACCTTCCGGACGTCAGCGGCGTCGAACTCATCCAGCTCATCCGCCAGCAGAACGAATTCGCGGCCGTACCGATCATCCTCGCCGCCGACGCGAACGGCACCGCGCAGCGCTTCGACGCGATCGCCGCCGGCGGCGACGAGGTGCTGCTCAAGCCGGTCAAGGCGCGGCACCTGATCGGCGCCGTGCAGGCGCGAGTGCAGCGCGCGCACTGGCTGCGCGAAGTGATCGGCAAACCCGGCGGCCGGGATGCGCGCACCGGCTTGTATTCGCGCACCACCCTGATCGAGAAACTCGAGACTGCGCTCGGCGACCGCTCGGCGGCCCTGCTGTACATCGCGCTAGACCGCGCCGCGCTGTTGCGCGAGCAGATCGGCCTGGCCGGCCTGGCGGCGCTCGACGCCCACGTCGGCAATCTGCTGCGCAGCCAGCTCGACGAACTGGATTTGTCCGCGCAATACCAGGATTTCCATTATTTCACCGTGTTGAACCGGCGCAGCCGCAGCGAACTGACCGCCGCCGCCGAAGTCGTTCGCGAAGCGCTGTGCGAACAGCCGTGGCAATTCAACGGACGCACCTACACGCTCAGCGCAAGCCTCGGCCTGGCCCTGCTCGGCGGCGAAAACGTGAGCGTCGACTCGGTGGTCACCAACGCGCAAGCCGCGCAGTTGGCGGCCGCGCACATGGGCGGCAACCGCGTGCTCTGGTTCGAGGCCAAGGAAGCCGCGCTGCTGCCGGTCGATCCGCTGCTGGCTGTGCGCGCAGTGCTGAGCCGACCGCTGGTACCCGAGCAGACGCAATATGAATTCGCCGCGATCGCGCCGCTCGCCGGCAAGCTGCACGGCCAGTTCGAGCTCGGCTTCAAGGTGCGCAGCGTGCAGCATCCCGGCACCAGCATTTCCTATGATGAACTCGCGCCGGTCGCGATCGAATCCAAGCAGATCGGGACCCTTGACCGCTTGTTGTTGCAGCATTCGCTCGAGGTGCGCGAGGAACAACTGCGCCGCGGCCGCCAATTACGCCTGTTCGTGCCGCAGGCGGTGTCCAGCGCGATGGAACCGGAATTCGCCTGGTGGCTGGAACGCCAGCTCAAGGCGCGGCATTTGTCCGGCACCGGCCTGACCATCGAACTGGCCTGCTCGACCCTGATCGACGCCGGCGAACGTGCGCGCGAACAGGTCAAGTCGCTGCACCAGCACGGCGTGCGCTTCTGCCTCGTCGACTACGGCCGCGACTGGGCCGCCGTGCACGCGCTGAAGAACCTGAACGTGGATTTCGTGCGCCTGGCGCCGTCGCTGGTTGCGGAACTGGGCAACGCCAAATCCGTCAGCGACACGATGCTCGCACTGGTGCGCAAGGCGCATGCAAGCGGGGTCGCAGTCATCGCGCCGGACGTCGACAGCCAGCAGCGTGCCCACCTGCTGCTGCGCTTGGGCGTGGATTACGGCATCGGCCCGGCGTTCGCGCGGCCGCAACCGCAGCCGGACTTCGATTTCAATCGGCCGCTTTGGTAGGCGCTAAAAGCACCAAAACCCGATTCAAAATCGTCGCGAGCGAAGACAGGTCGCGCGCCGCCGGAGCGGAGGAACCGGAGTGTACGTGCGAAGTACATGAGGATTCCGAGCACCGCCGGCGCGCGAGATGTCGAGTGCAGCAGATTTTGGACGGGTTTACAGCATCCCTGTTTCTAGTTTGGCTGCATCCGACATCATCGAATGGTTCCACGGCGGCTCGAACGTGAGCTCCACGTCGGCCTCAGCGATGGTCGGAATCGCGATGAGCTTGCTGCGCACGTCGTCGACAAGGATGTCGCCCATGCCGCAACCGGGTGCGGTCAGTGTCAGTTTCACATCGACCCTGCGCTTGCCGTCCTCGCCATGCCCGAGATCGCATGCGTAGACCAGCCCGAGGTCGACGATGTTGATCGGGATTTCCGGGTCGAAGCAAGTGCGCAACTGGTCCCACACCAGTTTCTCGATGTCGGCATCGCTGGACTGGTCATCCACGACGATCGCTGGCGGCGGTTCCTTGCCGATCGCGTCGGCATCCGCGCCGGCGATGCGGAACAGGTTGCCTTCGACGAAGACGGTGAAGCTGCCGCCGAGCGCTTGCGTGATGTAGCCGTTCTGGCCGGCCGGCAGGGTCACTTCCTGGCCCTGCGGCACCATCACCGCGGCGCAGTCGCGCGCGAAAACGATCGGTTCGGAACTCTGGTTGTAGGCGCCCATCGCGAATCCGTACGAATTTGGTCCTCATTATCGCAGGAACCGAAGCGGATTGCCGCCGCCACGCCGCGCGCCGTCAGGATTCCTTGATCTGCGACAGGCACTCGGCGAGGATCCGCACCGCCGCTTGCAGGTCCGCCGGCGGCAAATCGGCGTAGCCGAGCAGCAATCCCGGATGCCGCAGCGGCTTGTGGCAATACGGAGCGACGAGATAGACGCCGACGCCGCGCGCACGCGCGCGTTCGACGAGAGCCCGTGCCTGCGCGTGGCTCGCGCGCGGCAGCCAGGCGAGGATGTGCATGCCGGCGCTGGAATCGGCGACCTCGACCGCATCGCCCGCGTAGCGCTGCAAGGCCCCGAGCAGCGCGCTGCGACGCGTGCGCAACGTGTTGGCGGCGCGACGCAGATGGCGCTCGAACGCGCCGCTGCCGATCAGGCGGGCGAGCGCGGACTGCTCGATCGCCGTGCTGCCGCGATCGGTCAGCCACTTGGCCGCGACGAAGGCGTCGCGCAGGCCAGGTGGCAACACCATGTAGCCCAGGCGCAGCGCCGGGAAGATCACCTTGGAAAAACTGCCGACGTAGAGCACGCGGCCGGCGCGGTCGAGCGACTTGAGCGCGGCCAGCGGGCGCGTGCCGTAACGGAATTCGCCGTCGTAGTCGTCCTCGATCAGCCAGCAGCGGCGGCGCTGCGCCCAGTCGAGCAGTTGCATGCGTCGCGGCAGGCTCAGCACCGCGCCGGTCGGGAACTGGTGCGAGGGCGTGACCACTGCCAGGCGCGTGCGGCTATCGCGCGGCAGTGCGTGCGTGACCAGGCCGTCGCCGTCGACGCGACAGGTGCGGATGACGGCGCCGCGCGCCGCGAATACCTGGCGCGCGCCCTGGTAGTGCGGATCCTCGAGCAGCATGCGGTCGCCGGCATCGAGCAGCACGTCGGCAGCAAGCGAAAATGCCTGCTGCGTGCCGTTGACGATCAGAACGTCGTCCGCCGTAGCGGATATGCCGCGGCGCCGCGCGAGGTATTCGCAGATCTGCGTGCGCAATTCGGGCAAGCCCTGCGGATCGGGATAGTCGGTCTGCACGTGCGCCGCTGCCTGGTTGAGCGCGCGCCGCCACGCGCTCGCCAACTGCGGATTCGTCATCGGCAGACCGTATTGCAGGTTGTAGCGCAACCCGCGATGTTGACGCCCCGGTATCGCACGGTCGTAAACCTGCTGCATGCGCCGCCCGCGGCGCGACAGCGCCGGCGCGCGCATGGACTCCTGCGCCGCGGCGGCAACAGGCCGCTTCGTCGCCGCGGCGAAGGCGGCAACGTAGCAGCCCGAGCCCGAACGCCCTTCGATCAATCCTTCCTCGGTGAGCAGGGCATAGGCGGCGAGGGTGGTGTTGCGCGAGATTTCCAGTTCACGCGCCAGCGTGCGCGTAGCCGGCAGGCGCGTGCCCGGCACGCAACGGCCGTCCAGGATGGCCTGCTTGAGCGCACGCGCCAGCTGCAGGTAGCGCGGCCCCTTGTCGTCGAGCTGCAAGAACATTGTGGCTCCATCGATCCGGCGAAAACCGGCACTCGCCGGAGCCAATCTGAAGGTTTAGATTGGCCGCGTCAAGCCGCGCAGATCCCGGCGACGTGGGGGCCCGAATGACAGCATCGACCTTGGCGTCGAATCCATGAAGTATTCGATCCGGCAGGCCAATACCGCCGACCTCGATCTCGTCGCACCGCTCTTCGACGCCTATCGCCGGTTCTACGGCCAGCCTGCGGACCGCGCTCGGGCGCGCGCGTTTCTGGCCCAACGACTGGAGCGCCGCGAATCGCTGGTTCTGCTCGCGGCGGGCGATCACGACGCGGTGGGCTTCGTACAGTTGTACCCGGCATTCTCCTCGATCCGCGCGACGCGCACCTACCTGCTGAACGACCTGTTCGTGACCGCGCCGGCGCGCCGCCTGGGCATCGGCCGGCGACTGCTGATGGCGGCGGCCGATCTCGCCCGCGAGCAGGGGGCCGCATCGTTGTCGCTGTCCACGGCCGTGGACAATGTCCCCGCGCAGCGTCTTTACGAATCGCTGGGCTGGAAGCGCGAAACCGGATTCCTCGAATACACCATGATCCTGCAGGAGCATTCGCCATGAACTGGCTCGCACCCGTCACCCTGGGCGGCGATCGCATCACGCTCGAACCGTTGTGCCACGACCATCACGACGGCCTGGTGGAATCGGCGCGAGACGGCGAGTTGTGGAACCTGTGGTACACGTGGATACCGACGCCGCAAACGATGCACGCGGACATCGACCGCCGTCTCGCGCTGCAGTCTGCCGGCAGCATGCTGCCGTTCGTGATCCTCGCCAATGCGACCCGGCGCATCGTCGGCGCGACCGGCTACATGAACATCGACGCGGAAAACCGGCGCGTGGAAATCGGCCACACCTGGTACGCGGCG
>DASTAL010000127.1:0-6228 GCA_035712685.1 Rudaea sp.
CGGCACCCTCGATGCCATCATCGCCAATGCGGACAAGATCGGCGGCAAGATCGGCGAGAGCCTGCGCGCCGCGCTGCCGCAACTGCCCATGTCGCGCCAGCTGGCGACGATCAAGACCGACGTGGAAATGAACGTCAAGCCGTCCGATCTTGCCTTCGCCGAGCCGGATACGGCAACGCTGCGCGAGCTGTACACCCGCTATGAGTTCAAGGCGGCGTTGAAGGAACTGGATGCGAAGGAAGGCGCGGCCGAAACCGCGGTCGCGCCGCAGGCCGTCACCGCTGCCGCGGAACCCGCGCCCGCGCACGCTCAGAACCGGGAGTACGAACTCGTGCTCACCCGGGAACGCTTCGACGCCTGGCTGGCAAAGCTGGGCGCTGCCGGCCTGGTCTGCATCGACACCGAAACCACGAGCCTGGACCCCATGCGCGCGGAAGTCGTCGGCGTGTCGTTCGCGGTGGAACCGAACCATGCCGCCTACGTGCCTGTCGCGCACGACTACCCCGGCGCACCTGTGCAACTGCGTCGCGACGACGTGCTCGCCGCGCTCAAGCCGCTGCTGGAAGACGCGCAAAAACCCAAATTGGGTCAGCATGCCAAGTACGACATGAACGTGCTGTCGAACTATGGCATCGATGTGCGCGGCGTGCGCTACGACTCCATGCTCGAATCCTACGTGTGGAATTCGTCCGGCAGCCGCCACGACATGGACACGCTGGCGAAGAAATACCTCGGCGCGGACACCATCCACTACGAAGACGTGGCGGGAAAGGGCGCGAAACAGATTCCGTTCGCGCAAGTCGACGTGCAACGTGCGACGGAATATTCCGCCGAAGACGCGGACATCACCTTGCGCCTGCATCAAGCGTTGTGGCCGAAGCTCGAGGGCGAGCCCAATCTGCGCCGCGTGTTCGAGGAAATCGAGATGCCGCTGGTGCCCGTGCTCGCGCGCATGGAGCAGACCGGCGTGCTCATCGACGCCGGCAAGCTGAAGAAACAAAGCAACGAGCTCGGCAAGCGTCTGCTGGAGATCCAGCAACAGGCGTTCGGGGTCGCCGGGCGGAATTTCAACATGGATTCACCCAAGCAGTTGCAGGCGCTGCTGTACGAGGAATTGCAATTGCCGGTGTCGGTCAAGACGCCGACCGGCCAGCCATCGACGAACGAGGAAGCGCTCGAAGCGCTCGCCGGCCAGCACGAATTGCCGCGCCTGATCCTCGACTACCGCACGCTGGCGAAATTGCGCTCCACCTACACCGACAAGCTGCCCGAGGCGATGAATCCGCGTACCGGCCGTGTGCACACGAGCTACCACCAGGCCGTGGCGGCAACCGGTCGGCTGTCGTCGAACGATCCCAACCTGCAGAACATCCCGATCCGCACCGAGGAAGGCCGGCGCATCCGCCAGGCCTTCGTCGCGCCGACAGGATTCAAGATTCTCGCCGCCGACTATTCGCAGATCGAACTGCGCATCATGGCGCACCTGTCCGGGGATGCGGGCCTGCTCGCCGCGTTCCACGGCAACCAAGACGTGCACCGCGCGACCGCGTCGGAAGTGTTCGGCGTACCGCCGGAGCAGGTCGACGCAAACCAGCGGCGCGCGGCCAAGGCGATCAACTTCGGCCTGATGTACGGCATGAGCGCCTGGGGCCTCGCCCGCCAGCTCGGCATCGGCCGCGACGAGGCGAACAGCTACGTCAAGACTTACTTCGAACGCTATCCCGGCGTGCAGGCCTTCATGCAGGCCACGCGTGAGCAGGCGCATCGCGATGGCTACGTCGAGACCCTGTTCGGGCGGCGCCTGTACCTCAACGAAATCAAGTCGAGCAACCAGGGCCTGCGCGCGGGCGCCGAACGCGCGGCCATCAACGCGCCGATGCAGGGCACGGCCGCGGACATCATCAAGCGCGCGATGATCGCGGTCGATGCCTGGCTGCGAGACCTCGATGGCGCGGCACGCATGATCATGCAGGTGCACGACGAACTCGTGTTCGAGGTGCGCGAGGACGCCGTCGCGCGGATTTCGGATGGCGTGCGCGAGCGCATGATGGGCGCGGCGAAACTTTCGGTGCCGTTGATCGTCGATATCGGAGTCGGCGAAAACTGGGATGAGGCGCATTAAAAAACCGCGCAACCGATTGAATATAAAGCCGATGAACGATTTCTGAACCGGAGAGTGTAATCAAGCGTAAAGCCTTGAACTTCACGCCTTCGGCTTCATCTAATTCCACAGGTGCACGCAACGGCACCTGGTTCATTCACCTCCCTGAGTGAACCGCGGGGACCGATCCCTCCCCTGATCGGTCTTCGACCCACGCCCCGGAAGCTCCCCCCTAAGCTTCCGGGGCATTTTTTTGTTCGTTATTCATGCGATCGTCGATGATCGCAAGGATCAAGCCGCACTTTTCAATTACGCGAGATACCCGCCGTCCACCGCGAAGCTTGCCCCGGTGATGTAGCTCGCCGCCGGCGAACACAGGAACGCGATCGTCGGCGCGATCTCCTCCGGCTGCGCGGCGCGGCCGAGCGGGATCGCGCGCAGCAGTGGCTTGAGGATTTCCGGATTACCGGTCAGCGCGCTGGCGAATTTCGTGTCGGTAAGTCCCGGCAACACCGCGTTGACGCGGATGCCGACAGGCGCCAGTTCCCGCGCCCAGCTTTCCGTCATCGACAGGATCGCCGCCTTGGTCATGGAATACGCGCCCTGCCCCGGCGCGGCGCGGCGGGCATTGACCGAGGCCACGTTGACGATCGCGCCGCTGCGCCCGCGCATCGTGCGTGCGGCGAGTTGCGTGCTGAGGAAATAGCCGCGGATGTTGACCTCGACGGTCTTGTCGAAGGCGGTCAGCGGCATGTCCAGCATGGGCCCGAAATACGGATTTGCCGCCGCGTTGTTGACCAGGATGTCGAGTGGCAGGCCGCGCCGGTCCAGTTCAGCGAATAGCGCCTCCATGGATTGCGCTTCGCCGATATGCGCGGCGATCGCGATGGCCTTGCCGCCGGTTGCGGCAATCTGTGCCGCGGCGGCTTCACAGGCATCCTGACGGCGGCTGGACACGATCACCTGTGCGCCGCAGCGGGCCAGCAATTGCGCTGTCGCCAGGCCGATGCCGCGGCTGGCGCCGGTGACCAGCGCCGTCAAACCGTGCAAGTCGAACATGTTTTGCATATCCATACGCGTCAGTTCCGGACTGGCATACTATGGCCTTCACGCACAACCGTCGCGAGCGATGGCGGATTGCTGGCCGCCGGCGCGCAGGAAGCGGAGTGTACACGTCAGTACATGAGCATTCCGAGCACCGCCGGACAGCAAGCCCGCCGAGCGCAGCAGGTTGGCGTACGCTGATGCGGAGGTGTGCCTAGTGAATCAAAAGCGCGTACTGATCACCGGCGCTGGCAGCGGGCTCGGCCGCGCACTCGCCTTCTGTTTTGCCGAAAACGGCTGGCGCGTGGCCTGCGCCGATATCCGTCTCGACCGCGCGCAGGACACGGTGCGCCTGATGCGCGACTTCGGCGTCGGCGCGATGGCGTTGAAGGTGGACGTGGGCAGCGACGCCGCGGTGGATGCCATGCGCGACGAGATCCTCGCCGCGTGGGATGGCGTCGACGTCGTCATCAACAACGCCGGCGTCGCCAGCGCGGGCAGCGTTGCGCAGACCTCGCTCGACGACTGGCGCTGGACCGTGAACATCGACCTGATGGGCGTGGTGCGCGGCTGCCACGCCTTTCTGCCGGTACTGCTCGAACAGGGCAGCGGCCACCTCGTCAACATCGCCTCATTCGCCGGTTTTGCCAACGCACCGCGCATGGGCGCGTATTCGGCGGCCAAGGCCGGCGTGATTTCGCTGTCGGAAACGCTGCGCGCGGAACTCGCGAACACGGCCATCAAGGTGTCGGTCGTGTGTCCCGCGTTTTTCCCGACGAACCTGATGGAAACGGCGCGCGCGCCGGAAGCCGACAAGGCAACCGCAAAGAAATTCATGGCCAAGGCGACGCAAAGTGCCGACGATGTCGCCGCCGTCATCTTCCGCGAAATCCGCCGCGGCGCTTTCCTGATCCTGCCGACCAAGGGCGAACGCGGGCGCTGGCGCGTCAAGCGCTTCGCGCCCGAGCTTTTCTTCCGCAAGCTCGTGGCCATGGCGGGCAAGGCCGGGAGCAAGCCATGAGCCGCCTGCTGATCTACGGTGCGAACGGCTATACCGGCCGCCTGATCGCGCGCGAAGCCGCGCGGCGCGGGCTGAAGCCTTTGCTCGCCGGACGCAACCGCGACGAAGTCGACGCGCTGGCCAGGGAACTGGGATTGGCGCGGCGGGTGTTCGAGCTATCCGATCCGGTCGAGATCGCGCGCAACCTCGATGGCGTGAACGTCGTCTTGCATTGCGCCGGACCGTTCTCGAAAACGGCGGCGCCGATGCTCGACGCCTGCTTGAACGCGAACGTACACTACCTCGACATCACCGGCGAGATCGCCGTGTTCGAGATGTGCCATCGCGTGCACGCACGCGCGCAACACCAGGGCACCGTGGTGCTGCCCGGCTCCGGATTCGACGTGGTGCCCACCGATTGCCTGGCGGCACTGCTCAAACGGCGGCTACCGGATGCCAATTCCCTCGTCCTCGCCTTCGAGGCCGGCGGGGGACCCAGCCCCGGCACGGCGGCGACCAGTGTCGAGGGACTCGCACAGGGCGGCCGCGCGCGCATCGCGGGTGAGATCCGCCCCGTGCCGCTGGCCTGGAAGACGCGCGAATTCCTGCGTGACGGCAAGCCGCGCACGGCGATGACGATCCCCTGGGGCGACGTCTACACGGCGTTCGTCTCAACCGGAATCCCGAACATCGAAACCTACATGGCGGTGCCGCCGAAGACGATCGCGCGCCTGCGCTGGATGCGGCATGCCCAGCCGCTGCTCGCGCTGCGCCCGGTGCAGAGCTTCATGAAGCGGCGCGTGCTGGCCGCGACGCCCGGCCCGAGCGAGCAACGCCGCCGCGACAGCGGCTGCCACGTCTGGGGCGAGGTGCGCAATGTCGCCGGCAACCAGGTCGCGCTGGAACTGGAAACGCCGAACGGCTACGACCTGACCGTGACCGCTTCGCTCGGCATCGCCGAGTACCTGCTGGGCCGGACCAGTCCTCCGGCCGGCGGCTATTTCACGCCATCCCAGCTGATGGGTGCCGATTACGTGCTCAAATTGCCCGGTGTCAGGCTGATCGAACCGGGCAAGGTTGCGGTAAGCACCTGATTCTGCTCTAATACGCGGCTCGCTGCGGCATTCGCGGCGATTCCCGGAATTTCCGGGGCCGATTCCACCCTGGCTAAGGGTGCTCCCGTTCTCATCATCGAGGTAGGTACGATGGCCAAAGTCTGCCAAGTCACCGGCAAGCGCGCGCAGTCCGGCAACAACGTGTCGCATGCCAACAACAAAACCCGGCGCCGCTGGCTGCCGAACCTGCACGAGCGCCGCTTCTGGGTGCCGAGCGAAAAGCGCTGGGTGAAACTGCGCGTTTCGTCCCAGGCCCTGCGCACGATCGACAAGAACGGCATCGAAACCGTTCTGGCCGAATTGCGCGGCCGCGGCGAAAAGATTTAAGGAGCGATAATCATGGCATCCAAGCGCGACAAGATCCGCCTAGTATCCTCGGCCGATACCGGCCATTTCTACACGACCGACAAGAACAAGAAGACCACGACCGACAAGATCGAAATGAAGAAATACGATCCGGTCGTGCGCAAGCACGTGATCTACAAGGAAGCGAAGATCAAGTAATTCCCGCTTGCCGCAGAAACAAAAAAGCCCGCCAATGGCGGGCTTTTTTTCGTCCGGTTTGGACAACTTACTCGCGCACAGGCACCAGTGCGTAACCGCGCAGGCGGATGGAAAATTCCTGCAGGGTGCGGATGCCGCTCGCCTCGGCCTCGCGGCACCATTCCTGCAGGTTCGCCAGCATCGCCTCGCCACTACCATTGCCGCGCTCAAGGACGGCAGCGAGCCGCGCACGGAAATCGCAAACCTTGGCCAGCAGCGGACGCTGCCCGACCGCCTCGAGCATGCGCGTCTGCGCGGCTCCATCGAGCCAACGCCCGCCGTTCGCCAGGGCCCGGCGCAGCGCGCGCGGCAGTGCCTTCACCTTGGCACCGGCGTGCGCGGCTTCTTCGCGCAGGGTCGGTGCGATCACGCCCTTGAAATAATCCGTCATCACCTGGAAACGATGGCTGAGCAGGGCCTTGATC
>DASTAL010000128.1:0-5719 GCA_035712685.1 Rudaea sp.
TGACGGGATCGTTTCGCCGGATCCCGCGATGAACCTGCAAGCCAGTTACGAACAGATCCCGCTCAGGGAATACGCCGAGCGCGCCTATCTCGACTACTCGATGTACGTGGTGCTGGACCGCGCCCTGCCCTTCATCGGCGATGGTCTCAAACCGGTGCAGCGCCGCATCGTGTATTCGATGAGCGAATTGGGACTGGATGCCGGCGCCAAGCCGAAGAAATCCGCGCGCACGGTTGGCGACGTGATCGGCAAGTTCCACCCGCACGGTGACAGCGCGTGCTACGAAGCAATGGTGCTGATGGCGCAGCCGTTCTCGTATCGCTATCCGCTGATAGACGGCCAGGGTAACTTCGGCTCGCAGGACGATCCCAAATCCTTCGCCGCGATGCGCTACACCGAATCGCGCCTCACGCCGATCGCCGGATTGCTGCTCGACGAGCTCGGCATGGGCACGGTCGACTTCACGCCGAATTTCGACGGCACGCTGAAGGAACCCGTGTGGCTGCCCGCGCGCGTGCCGCACGTGCTGCTCAACGGCGCGACCGGCATCGCGGTGGGCATGGCCACCGACATCCCGCCGCACAACCTGCGCGAGGTCGCCAGCGCCTGCATCCACCTGCTCGACGAACCCGAAGCCAGCGTCGCCGACCTTTGCCGCCATGTCAAAGGCCCGGACTTTCCGACCAGGGCCGAGATCATCACGCCCAAACGCGACCTGCACGCGATGTATGCCACCGGCAACGGTTCAGTGCGTTGCCGCGCGATGCACACGATCGAGAACGGCAACGTCGTCATCACTGCGCTGCCCTACCAAGTGTCCGGCGAGAAGATCATCGCGCAGATTGCGGAACAGATGCGTGCAAAGAAATTGCCGATGCTCGAGGACGTACGCGACGAGTCCGACCACGAGAATCCGGTGCGCATCGTGCTGATCCCGCGCAGCACGCGCGTGGACCTGGACGAAATGATGCAGCACCTCAACGCCACGACCGATCTGGAGCGCAGCTATCGCGTAAACCTGAATTTGATCGGTCTTGACGGCAAGCCGCAGGTCAAGAACCTCAAGCAGATCCTCTCCGAATGGCTGCGCTTCCGCCAGCAGACCGTGACGAAACGCCTCGAACATCGGTTGCAGAAAGTCGAGCGCCGCCTGCACCTGCTCGAAGGCCTGCGCATCGTCTTCCTGAACCTCGATGAAGTCATCCGCATCGTGCGCAGCGAGGACGAGCCCAAACCGGTGCTCATCGCACGCTTCAAGTTGAGCGAGGAACAGGCCGACTACATCCTGGAAACGCGCCTGCGCCAACTCGCGCGGCTCGAGGAAATGAAACTCGACGCCGAGCGCGACGCGCTGGAAGAGGAACGCGCGCGCATCGCGGTGACGCTCAAATCGCCGGCCAAGCTCAAGATGCTGATCAAGGAAGAACTCACCGCCGACGCCGAAAAATACGGCGACGCACGCCGTTCGCCGCTGGTCGTGCGCGACGTGGCGCAGGCGCTGGACGAGGCCGCATTGGTCGTGAGCGAGCCGATCACCGTGGTGCTGTCGGAAAAAGGCTGGGTGCGCGCGGCCAAGGGTCACGACGTGGATGCCGCCGCGCTCGGCTACCGGGAAGGCGACAATTTCCACAATGCGGCAAAAGGCAAGACCACGCAGAACGTCGCTTTCATCGATTCGAGCGGAAGGAGTTACTCCACGCCCGCGCACACATTGCCGTCCGCGCGCGGCAACGGCGAGCCGCTGACCGGACGCTTCACGCCCGCACCCGGCGCGCGTTTCGACGCCGTCGCCATCGCCGATCCGCAGGTCCGGCTCGTGCTCGCCACGGATTTCGGCTACGGCTTCGTGACGAAATTCGAGGCCTTGCTCGCGAACAAGAAGGCCGGCAAGCAGCTCGTCAACCTGGACGACGACGCGCATGTGCTCGCACCGGCGTACGTGAACGATCCCGCGCGCGACCGCATCGTCGTCGCCACGAATGCCGGACACCTGCTCATGTTTTCCGTTGCCGAACTGCCGGAACTCGACAACGGCGGCAAGGGCAACAAGTTGATCGAAATCCCGAAGGCCAAGCTTGCCGGCGGCGAGCGCGCCGCCGGAATTGCGGTCGTCGCCGAAGGCAAGGGCGAGGTCACGCTGTGGGCTGGACAGCGCAAACTGATCCTGAAATGGGCCGACCTGGTCGAATACAACGGCAACCGCGCCCAGCGGGGCGGCAACCTGCCGCGCGGGTTTACGCGCGTGGATCGCATCGAAACGACGGCTTGAACATGAAAAAACGTCATCGCATCCTTCGACGCGCCGTCGGCGCGCTATTGATCCTCGTCGCCGCGCTGCTGCTCGCCACGTGGTCGTTGTTGCACGGCAGCCTGCCGCAACTCGATGGCACGCTCACAACCGGCGTACGCGGGAAGACGACGATCGCGCGCGACGCCCTCGGCGTCGTCACGATCCAGGCACAAGACCGCAACGACGCAATGTACGCGCTCGGCTTCGTGCATGCGCAAGAGCGCTTCTTCGAGATGGATCTGATGCGACGCATGGCCGCCGGCGAGCTCGCCGAACTCGTCGGCGGTGCCGCCGTCGACATGGACAAGCAGCACCGGCCGTTCCGTATGCGCGAGCGCGCACTGGCAGCGCTCGCGAAGGCAACTCCGGAGCAACACGCCATGCTGGACGCCTACTCCAGCGGCGTCAACGCCGGACTCGCGGTCTTGGCTTCGCGGCCCTGGGAATACTGGCTGCTCGGCGAAAAACCCGCCGCGTGGACCGACGCGGATAGCATACTCGCCGTCGACGCGATGTTCTTCGACCTCAACGGCGCCGACAATGCGCGCGAACTCGCGTTCTCTCAGATCAAGTCGGCCCTCGGTGACGCGGCATACAAATTCCTGTCCGCCAGCGGCGGACCGTGGGACGCGCCGTTGCTGGGCCCGCCGATGAGTTACCCCGACCTGCCCGGCGCCGGCGATCTCGATCTGCGCAAGACCGATCCGAAGTTCCTGCACATGCCGCCAGCACGCGCAGAGGAAAAAGCCAAGCCCGGCAGCAACGGCTTTGCCGTCAACGGCGCGCTGACCGCCACGCATGCCGCGCTGATTGCCGACGACATGCACCTGCCGCTGCGCGTGCCGAACATCTGGTACCGCGCGCGCATCGAGTATCCGAATCCGCGCCGCGCCGGCCAGATCGTGGATTTGATCGGCGTCACTCTGCCCGGCATGCCGGCGCTGGTCGCCGGCAGCAATCGCCACGTCGCCTGGGGCTTCACCAACAGCTACGGCGACTGGATGGATTTCGTGCGCGTCGTGCTCGATCCCAAGGATCCAACGCACTACAAGACCGCCGACGGCTGGAAAGCGCTGTCAAAAAGTACACAAACAATCAAAGTGCACAATGCACCGGACGTGAAGATCGACGTGCGCGACACGCAATGGGGCCCGATCCTCGCCAAGGACACCGACGGCACGCCACTCGCACTGGCGTGGACGGCGATCGAGCCCGGCGGCGTGAACATGCAGTTCGCCCGCATGGATACCGCCGAAACCGTGGACGAGGCGATGGACATCGCCAACGCGTCGGGCATGCCGGCACAGAATTTCGTCGTCGGCGACCGCGCCGGCAACATCGCCTGGACGATTGCCGGGAGAATTCCCCGGCGCGAAGGCGCCTGCGATCCGCTGCTGCCCTGCGACTGGAGCGAGCCGAACACCGGCTGGAGCGGCTGGCTCGCGCCCAGCGACTATCCGCGCCTGCCCAACCCGCCGGCGCAGCGCATTTGGACCGCGAACGCGCGCACGCTGGACTGGCAAAGCCCCGACTACGCCAAGCTCGGCGACGGTAATTACGACTTCGGCGCGCGCGCGCGCCAGATCCGCGACGACCTGCAAGCGAAAACCCAATTCACCCCCGACGACATGCTCGCGATCCAGCTCGACGACCGCGCCTTGCTGATGCGCAACTGGCATGAGTTGCTCGGCAGGGTGCTGACCAAGTCCGGCGATGCCGCACCCTTCGCCGACATGAAAAAGTATACTGCAGACTGGGGCGATCGCGCCGATCCGGCTTCGGTCGGCTATCGCCTGGCCCACGACTTCCGCCAGGAAACCATCGACACCGTACTCGACGGCTTCGCCGCCGCAGTGCGGGCGAAATTTCCGGACTTCAAGCTGCCCAAGCTCGGCCAAGCCGAAACCCTGGTCGACGATATCCTGCTGCATCGTCCGCAAAACCTGCTGCCGCCGGGTTACGCAAACTGGGACGACCTGCTGCAGCGGTGCGCGCAGCGCGTCGGCGAAAAACTTGCCGCCATGCCCGGTGGTATCGCCAAGCGCACGTGGGGCGAGGTCACGAAGACGAAAATCCGGCATCCGCTCAGTGCCGCCTTGCCGGGAATGGGCTGGCTGCTCGACATGCCCGGCCGCGAGTTGCCCGGCGACATCAACATGCCGCGCGTGCAGGCGGCAAGCTTCGGCGCATCCGAACGTTTCGCGGTGGAACCCGGCCACGAGGAATTTGGTTATTTCCACATGCCTGGCGGCCAGAGCGACAACCCGCTCAGCCCGTTTTACGGCGCCGGCGACGCGGCCTGGGCAGCGGGAAAGGCGATGCCGTTTTTGCCCGGTGCGACAAAGTACACACTGGAGCTTCAGCCCGCCAACCGCTAAGCAACCCCGCGCAGCACAGGCTCTCGCGGCATAGGGATGTGCCGCTCGCGATTCAAGCACGCACGTGCTTGAATCGTCGTAGCCGAGTGCGGGCCTGCGCCGCACTCGGCGCGTGCTGCCAACTCCGCAAGAGTTGTGCAGACCCGAATACGGGAACCTTTTCCGCGGTAGCTCCATCCGATGGCGCAAGGAGCCTGCGATATGCCGAAGAGTCTTGCCATCGATTACACCGCCCTGGCGGACGCCGAACTGGTGGACCTGGCCCGGCGCGGCCGGCGCGAGGCGTACCGGCAGATCGTCCAGCGCGGCAACCAGCGCCTGTTCCGCATCGCGCGCAGCGTGCTCGACGACGATGCCGAGGCCGAGGACGCGGTGCAGGAAGCCTATATGCACGCGTTCGCGAAGCTCGACGGCTTCCGCGGCGAGGCCAGCCTGCTGACCTGGCTCACGCGCATCGTCCTCAACGAAGCCTACGCGCGACGGCGCCAGCGCCATGCGATCGTGGGCGTCGAGCAAATCGAAGCGGCCCAATCCGGAGACTCGCAGGTGCTGGCATTCCCGAACAAGTTCGGTGCGGAAGATCCCGCCGCCGGCGCCACGCGCGCGCAGATGCGCGAGCTCATCGAGCGCGCCGTCGACCGCCTGCCCGAACCGTTCCGCGTCGTTTTCGTCATGCGCCAGATCGAGGAATGCAGCGTCGAGGAAACCGCGAGCGCGCTCGGCATCCGCGCCGAAACCGTGAAGACGCGCCTGCATCGCGCACGGCGCCTGCTGCACAGCGCGCTGCAGGAAAACCTCGCGAGCGCACTGACCGGCGCGTTCCCGTTCCTCGGCGCGCGTTGCGAACGCATGACCGCCACGGTCATGGCGCGTCTACCGGCCAGCGCCGACTGAATTGCACGACTTCCTGCCGCTTTCACCAACCTGAGGGGAACACCATGCTCAACTACGCCATCATCATCTTCGCCATCGCCGCCGTCGGCGGCCTCGTCCTCGCCGCACATGTGTTGCGCGGCAAATTCGCGCCGTGGGCGCTGTCCCTGCTGCACGC
>DASTAL010000129.1:0-2916 GCA_035712685.1 Rudaea sp.
GCCGCCCTGCAGCAGGTAGGCCATGTTCGTCGAGGCATCTTCCAGGCCCTTGGTCACGAACAGGCCGAACAGGTGCGAGGTATGGAAATGCGTGGCGTTGATCGGGTCCACGTCCGCGCGCAGGCGGCTGCCGAGCACGCGCGCGAGGTCCGTGCGCGTCTTGATCGCGGCGATCGCGTCGAATGCGGGCTTGAGCGGATCGAGCCCGGCCTTGTCGATCGCGGCCTCGTCCATGTAGGCGGCGTAGTAGTCGGCGATCCGGCGCGCGTCGCTGCCGGCAGCCGGGTGGGACGCGCCGGCATTCTTGATCAGGTCGCTGGTCTGCTGCTCGGCCTTCTCGAATACCTCGAAGAAGGTGCCGGTGCTCGAGCGGTCGGGCGGAATCGTCGCGGTCTTGACCCACGAACCATTGGCATAGGCGAAGAAATCGTCGCCGGGCTTGACGCCGTGGTCGATGGCGGCCAGGTCGATGCCGACGGACGGCGCCGGCGCGGCGGGGTTCGCTGGGGCGCTGGGCGCGGCTTTCGCGGCGGGCGGCGGTGGAGCCGGCGTCTGCGAACAGGCGGCTATGCCGCACATGATGGCGGTGGCGAGCAGGGTTCTGGCGTGCATGGCAGCGCTCCGGATGATGGAAACGGCATGATCGCCGTGCGGCGCGGCGAACGCAATCGCAGGAAGTCATGCCCGCGTGCGCACCGAACGCGGTTTTTTGAACGCACCAAAAAACAAGGCGCCTGCAGGCGCCTTGTTCAAGATGACTCCGACGAATCCGTCAGCCGGCGGCCGCCGCGCCCATGCCGGCGATCATGCCGAAGATTGCCGCGCCGAACACGAACGCGAGGATCACGCCAAGGATGATCTCGATGATGATCTGGATCAGGGTGACCAGGCAGGCCCTGCCGAAACCCATCTGTCCGCCGTCCGGCTTTTTCAGCAGCGCGTTGGTGATCGCCGCGTAGAGCAGGAAGATCACGACCAGCGATACCAGAGAGCTCAGTCCACCACTGCCGAGTACCATCGCCAGGAGCCAGCTGACCACGCCGGCCGCGATGAATTGGACGATGGTGGTGATGGCGGCGCTCGAAAATTTCGGCGTGAAGCCGCCGCCGAGTTTGGTCGACAGCATCAGGATGGCAGCGCCGATGGCAATGCCGATCGCAAGAGCGATGACGGTATAAAGAATTGCGGTAACCATGGATTCTCCCCGAAAAAGTGAAGGTCGGTGGTACGGATTGCGCATCCTGCGCGACTGGCTTCCACGGCATCCGTACCGGGCAGCTCCCTGCATAAACGCAAAACCGCGGTAAAAGCGAACGCCAAACCCCGCAGTAACCTTATTTTGTCCCCATGGCCCGTTCCCGCGGCCGCAGCAACCAGCGGCACAGAGCCGGCAGGAACACGATCGCGGCGATCATGTTGACCACGAACATGAATGTAAGCAGCACGCCCATGTCGGCCTGGAACTTGAGGTCCGAGAAGATCCACAGGCCGACGCCGACCGCGAGCGTGAGCGCGGTATAGAAAATCGCGATGCCGGTGGTCTTGAGGGCGATGAAATAGGATTCGGTCAGCGGCTTGCCCTGGCTCATCGCTTCGCGCATGCGCGCGAAAATGTAGATCGCGTAGTCGACGCCGATGCCGACACCGAGCGCGAGCACGGTGAGCGTGTTGACCTTCTTGCCGATGCTCATTTCCACCATCAGCGAGTGGCCCAGCTCTGTCACCAGAATGAGGGGAAGCACGATGCACAGTGCCGCCAGCGGATTGCGGAAACTGAGCAGGCACATCACGAACACCGCGGCGTAGAGCAGGTAAAGCATGGTGTGGTCGACCGCGCGCACTTCGTCGTTGATCGCCGCCATCACGCCGACGTTGCCGGTGGCCAGGCGCAGGTTGACGCGGTTGCTGACGAAGGTCTTGCCCTGCGCCTGCGCGTCGTTGAATTCCTTGCCCAAACGCGCGCGCAGGTTCACGTCGGACCCGGCGAATGCATCGTTGTCGGCACGGAACTTCTTCACGGCCGCGATCACGCGGTCGATCGTCGTCGCACGATGATCGGTCAGGAACATCATTACCGGCATGGCGCTGCAGTCGCCATTGAGCAAGCCCGAATCTGTCTCGAAGCCTTGCGTATCCTGGCGCAGGGCGTCGTTGTCGCGCGGCAGTTCGCGCCAGCGCAGGTTACCCTCGTTCCAGCCGGCGTTGACGATCTTCGCCGCCATCGGCAGCGTGATCACCTGGGCCACGCCCGGTACGTTGCGCATGTGCCAGGCGAAGCGGTCGAGCGTCTCCATCACTGGGTAGCTCGTCGTGCACGCGTTCGGCGCGACTTCGGCGATGACGTTGAGGATGTCCACGCCGAGCGCGAACTTGTCGCTGATCAGCGCGGCGTCGCGGTTGTAGCGCGAATCCGGACGCAATTCGGCCACTCCCTTTTGCGCGTCGCCGATCATCACGCGGCTGCCGTAATGCGCGGCCACGGCCCACATGCACAGGCCGATGAGGATCACGACCGCGGCCGGCACCGGCCGGCTGAGCCTGGCGAGTACGGTCCAGAGCTTGTCGAACTGGGTGAGCTGGCGCAGGCGCCAGGCGCGCTTGCGGTCCAGATTGCGCAGGCGCGTGTACGAAAGCAGGACCGGCAACAGCAGCAGGTTGGTGAAAACGATCAGGGCGACGCCGACGGTGGCGGTGACGGCCAGTTCGAAGATGATCCGCACCGGAATGATGAGGATCGTGGCGAAACCGATGCAGCCGGCCATCAGGGCGACCGCACCGGGCACGAGCAGCATGTGGCAGGCGAGGCGCGCGGCGGTCTCCGCGTCCACGCCCTGGCGCTGGCGCAGGTCTTCGACGCTGCCTTCCTCGAGTCCGCCGAAGAACAGTTCGCCGCGGAAGCGGTTGATCATCTGCTCG
>DASTAL010000130.1:0-2249 GCA_035712685.1 Rudaea sp.
GCGCGCATGCGCGATGGCGTCCGCGGCAATATCCACGCCGAGCACGCTGGCCGCAGCGCCCGCCAGCATCGCGCTGCCGTAGCCCTCGCCGCAGGCCGCGTCGAGCACGCGTTTGCCGCGCGCCAACTCCAACGCGAACGCGTAACGCGCCCAGTGTTCGTAACGGATCTCACGCACGCATTCGGGCGTGAACCGCTCGCCGGTAAACTCGAGTGTGTTTTCGCTCATGGTGTCGCGGGTCCCGGATGCGTGGATTCACCCCAAGCGTGCGCCAGCCGCACCATGCCGAATTCGCGCGACTGGCCGCGCACCGTCACGGCGCGTTCGATCGTGTCGAACAGGCGCATGCCTTCGGGATCCAGCGGGTGCACCTTGACCGCGTAGGCTCCCGGCAGCAGCGGCAAATCGGCGAAATCGATCGCGGCCGCGTAGACATTCTCGCTGGTGCGCTGCGGTTGCACGGCGTCCATTTCGCTGCTCACCCCGTAAACCGGCGTGCCATCCATGCGCACGATGCCGACGACGACGACCGGGGCGCGGCCATCGCGCGAGTGCACGCGCGCGCGCACGCACACGCTGCCGCCCATGTCGATCTGCACGGGGGTGTCGCCGACGACGCCATTCACGCTTACGTCCAGCAAGCGGAATTCCTGATCGCTGGCCGCCGGCGAACGCTCCGCCGCCGGGGCGGATTTGCGCTCCTGGTACGCCAGGTACGCCTGGGTAACGGCGTAAACGTCGCCACTCGCCGCCACCTCGCCCTGCCGCAGCCAGACCGCCTGCCGGCACAGCTTCTGCACGTGGTACATGCTGTGCGATACCAGGATCAGGGTGCCGCCGCCGGACAGGTATTCTTCCATCCAGCGCACGCATTTCTTCTGGAATGCCTCGTCGCCGACCGCGAGCACCTCGTCCGTGATCAGCAAATCGGGCTTGAGCGCGGCGACGATCGCGAATCCGAGCCGCACGGTCATGCCCGAGGAATAATGTTTGACCGGCTCGTCGATGTAGCGGCCGATATCGGCGAACGCCACGATGTCCGCCAGCTTCTCGCGCATTTCTTCGGTGGAAAGGCCATACAGCGCGGCTGACAGCGCGATGTTGTCGCGTCCCGAATATTCCGGGTGGAAGCCGGCACCCAGTTCCAGCAGCGCGCCGACACGACCGTTGACCGCGACACTGCCCGCGCTCGGCGTCAGCACGCCGGTGAGCAGTTTCAGCAACGTCGATTTTCCCGCGCCGTTTTCGCCGATCAACCCCAGCGACTGGCCGCGTTCCACGCGCAAATCGACATTGCGCAGCACGTTGACCGCGTCCGCGTCGACGCGCCCGAGCAGCAGGCGCCACAACGCACGCAGGCGGTCGCGCGAGCGGAACACGAGCGGATAGGACTTGCCCAGCCCGCGGGCTTCGACCAGCGCGACGCTGTTCACAGGAAGTCCTCGAAGTGCGGATTCAGGCGCCGGAAGATCGCCCAGCCGACCACCAGCACCAGCACGGCGCCGAGCAAGGCGATCGTGTCGCCGGCCAGTGCAGGCGCCGGCGTGTGCAGCAGCGCGCTGCGGAAGAACTCGGGGTAATGCGTGAACGGATTGAGGCCGAGCAGCGGACGGACGGCTTCCGGCATCGATTCGCGTGCATAGAACACCGGCGAGGCGAACATCCACAGCATCAACAATTGCGGCAATGCGGCGGACAGATCGCGCACGAAGACCTGGGTCGCGGCGAACAGGAACGCGAAACCGAGCGCGAGCACGAACAATTGCAGGTAGCCGAGTGCCGCCAGCGGCAAGGCAAGCAGGTCGATCGGCACGCCGAACAGGCGCAGTGCAAGGAGGATGGCGAGGTAACCGACGCCCTGGACCAGGAAACTTGCGCTCACGCAGGCGAACACAAGCACCTCGCGCGGCATCGCGACCTTGCGGATCAGCGCGGCGTTTTCCTCGATGGTGGTGGTTGCCCGGGTCAGGCTTTCGGCGAAGGCGTTCCACGGCCACAGGGCCAGCGCCAGAAACGGCACATAGCCCGGTGCGTTCGCTCCCGGCACCTTGGCCTTAAACACGTAGACGAAGACAAAGCTGTACAGCGCCAGTTGCACGAGCGGCTGGAACAACGCCCACAACCCGCCGCTGAAACTGCCGAGGTAGCGGTTGCGCAAATCGCGGCGGATGAAATGGAGCGCGAGTCGCAGCGCAGGCATGGATGGGCGGATCGTGCGGAATGGGTTGCGGATTATCGCAGAGCCGCAT
>DASTAL010000131.1:0-2239 GCA_035712685.1 Rudaea sp.
CTGACCTTCATGGCCGACAAGCACCTGTTCTGGGCTGCCGACCATCAGGCCGTGATCGCCTACGGCAGCGTGCGCGACCGCCTCGTCGCGCTCGGCTCGCCCTGCGGCGCGGATGCCGCGATCGACCGCGCGATCCTCGACTTCCGCCACTTCGCCGACGCACAGGACCGCGTACCGGTGTTCTACGAAGTGCTGGAACCGGACCTGTCGCGCTATCACGACCACGGCTTCGACCTGTTCAAGCTCGGCGAACTCGCGCTGGTGCGGCTGGAAGAATTTTCCCTCGCCGGCAAGCGCTGGGAAGACCTGCGCCAGGCCACGAACCGCGCGCACAAGGAAAAACTGGCTTTCACGCTCGTGCAGCCGCCGTTCGATACGGCCTTGCTCACGGATCTCGAACGCGTATCCGACGCCTGGCTGGCCGACAAGGGCAGTGACGAAAAAGGGTTCTCGCTCGGTCGTTTCGACCCCGCGTATTTCGCCTGGAGTCCGCTCGGCCTCGTGCATCGCGGCGGCGAACTGATCGCCTTCGCCAATGTGCTGCCTCCCTACGGTCCTGGCGGACACGCCAGCGTCGATCTCATGCGCCACGTCGCCGACGCACCGCGCAGCACCATGGATTTCCTGTTCGCGAACGTCATGCAATGGGCGCAGCAACAAGGCCATGAGCTGTTCAGTCTCGGCATGGCGCCGCTCTCGCGCGTCGGCGACAACCCCTACGCGCGCGTCAACGAGCGCCTCGCCGCGCTTGCCTTCCAGTACGGCAACCGCTTCTACAACTACCAGGGCGTGCGCAAATACAAGGACAAGTTCAAACCCGAGTGGGTCGGCTCCTACCTGGCCTACCCGCGCGGCCTGTGGGTGCCGGGCCTGCTTATCGACATCGCCGCGCTGGTGTCGGGCGGGTATCGGCGGTTGCTGACCGGCTAGTCAATCCTTGCGCACCGGCAGCGCGCCGACGATCGCCGCGCCGAGCTTGTCGTAGTCGCCGTTGTAATGGTGCGCGCCGGGCAGCACGAGTTCGCGCACGTTGGGCTTGCCGACAATCTGCTTGCAAAAGCTGTCGTCCTCGTCGGCGCCGTGCACGCAGATCGCCGGCACCCGGGTCCTGGCGATTTCGGGCGCGATCGGAATGGCACCCTTGTGCGCGGTCGAACCGAACCAGTCGCCGACGTGGATCTCGAACACGGCCGTATCGTCCGGCGAGATCAGCACCTGCGCGGCGATGTGTTTTTGCGCGGATTCCGGCAGGCGATTGATCAACACCGGCGCCAGCCCGGCGCCGAAGGAATAGCCGACCACAACGAAATCCGCGAGCGGATGCTGCGCACCGTAATGGCCGATGATGCGGGTGAGCGCGTCGGCGGCCTGATCGGGCGTGCGCGTCTCCCAGAAATACTTGAGCGTGTTGAGCGCGACGACATCGATGCCGCGCCGGGCGAGCTGGTTGGCGACGGCGACATCCAGGCCGGCCCAGCCGCCATCGCCGGTGAGGATGATGGCAATGCGCTGCGCGAACGCGCCCTGCGCCGGCACCGATTCCAGCGGCAGGTCGGCAATGTCCTGCGGCAGCGGCGGTGCGGCGCGGGCCGGTGCGGTCAGCCAATCGATGGCCGCGGCGAGCGCCTTGCCGGGATCAGCGTCGTTCGCGCGCGCCCCGGCCAACCACTGTTTCGCGAATGCCGGCGCACGATCGAAAATGCCCGCATGCCGCGCGCCGGGCGCGAACGGCTGCGGCAGCCACGGATTCGGCAGGGCCTTCACCGGCATGACGCGAAAACCGCCCTTTCCATCCGGCGCGGTCATGGGCCCCGCGTCGCCCTTGCACACCGGCTTGGGCAGGCGGAAATCCGCGTCCCAGCCCAACGTGACGAGCCCGGTGTATGTTCCCTGCGGCGCCTGCGCGTCGAGCGCGTAGGCAAACGCAGCGCCCGCGCCATCGCCGACCAGGAGTGGATAAATATACTTGTCCAGTTTCTGGTCGCGCTGGATCCAGTGGATCATCTCCTCGAAGTGCCCGGCCGGGAACGAACACTTGTCGTTGATCGATTCCATCTGCGCGAGATACACGGGCAGGTCGATGCCGAGCGCGAAGGCGCCGGCATCCGCCTGTGCGGCCGCCAGCGCCTCAGCGCGTGCGTTCCATCCCGATGAATCCGAAACGAGCACGACCACGCGCCTGGGTTCGCCCGCCGGTGCGGCGACATGGACGTTGCCGAACAGGCCGAAATGCACGGGC
>DASTAL010000132.1:0-3617 GCA_035712685.1 Rudaea sp.
CGAGCGGCAGCGTGTTGACGACATGGCGGCGTTCGAGCCAGGCACGCCGTGCCTGGCCCACGCCGAAGCGCAGCGCGGCAAAGCCGTTGACGTCGTGCGCGTCGCTGCAGATCGCGAGCCGCACGCCGGCATCGGCCGCCATGCGCGCCTGCACATCGTCGAGGTCGAGGCGCGACGGCTGCGCGTTCAGTTCCAGGAAGCAGGCGCGTTCGCGCGCATGTCGGATCACGCGTTCGATGTCGACGGCGTAAGGCGCGCGTTCACCGAGCAGGCGCCCGGTCGGATGCGCGAGCACGCTGAAACACGGGTGATCCATCGCGCGCAGGATGCGCGCGGTCTGCCGCGTGCGCGACAGGTGGAAATGGCTGTGCACGGCTGCTACGACCAGGTCCAGCCGTGCCAGCGCATCGTCGGCCAGGCCGAGGCGGCCGTCTTCCAGGATTTCGACCTCGATGCCCTTGAGCACCGTAATGCCCCGGGCATCCGCGTTGAAGCGATCGATCGCGTCGATCTGGCGCAGCAGGCGCCCGGCGTCGAGACCGTGGACGATGCCCAGTCCCTGCGAATGGTCCGTGATGGCCACATAAGAGAGTCCGGCGGATTTCGCCGCGGCAGCCATCTCGGCGATGGAAGCATGACCGTCGGTGGCGTTCGTGTGCGCGTGCAAGTCGCCGCGCAGATCGTCGCGTTCGATCAGCTGCGGCAGCCGGTTTTCGCGCGCCGCCTGGATTTCGCCGTGGTCTTCGCGCAGCTCCGGTGCGATCAACGGCAGGCCGACGGCGGCATAGACGTCGGCCTCCGTCGCGCCGGCGACGCGGGTCGCGCCCCGGAACACGCCGTACTCGCTGATCTTCAATCCGCGTTGCTGGGCGCCGCGCCGCAAGGCAATGTTGTGCGCCTTGGAGCCGGTGAAATAGACGAGCGCGGCGCCGAAGCTGTGCGGAGCCACCACGCGCAGATCGACTTGCAGGCCGCTCTTCAGGATCGCGCTGCAACGCGTGCTTCCGCGCGCAAGCACGCGCGCGACCGGCGGATAGGCGAGGAAGCGCGCAGCCGCCTGCGCCGGTTTGCGCGAGGACACCAGCACGTCGAGGTCGCCGACGGTTTCGCGCCCACGCCGGAAACTGCCCGCCACGGCGATGTCGAGCACCGCAGCGCTGCCGCGCAGATACGCCGTGATGGCATCGGCGTGCTGGCTGGCGACCGCGATCGACCAGCGCTGTTCGCTGCCCAGATGGGCGACGGCAGCCTGCAGCAGGGTGTCCTCGCTGCGACGGCCGAAGCCCTTGAGCGTGCTGATGCGCCGCGCGCGCGCGGCGCGCACGAGGCCCGACAATGTCGTGATGCCAAGTTCGCGGTGCAGGCGCGCGACGCGCCTGGGCCCGATCCCGGGAACCTTCAGCAGTTCGGTGAGGCCGCGCGGATGGCTCTTGCGCAGGCGCACGAGCAGGCTGCAGGTTCCGCTGTGCAGGATCTCGCCGATCTTTTCGCCGAGGTCGGTGCCGATGCCCGGCAGTTTCGCGAATTCGCGCCGCTCTTGCGGCATGCCGGCGAGTTGCGCGGGCCAGGCCTCGATCGTGCGCGCGGCGTTGCGGTAGGCGCGAATGCGAAACGGATTTTCCGCGTCGAGTTCGAGCCAGTCGGCGATCTCGGCGAAGACGGCGGCGATGTCTGCATTCGTGACGTGCATGGGGCGGGCCCCGCTGCAATTCGGTGTCATTTTATGGCGCGTCATGCGTCCACGGGTGTTGATCGCGGTCAAACGAACGTCGGACGCGTCGGATTCCGCACCGCAGCAGGGTGTCGCTTAAAGACGGCGCCGGAAATCGCGGTCAGCGATGCGCGGGTCGCCGGACTGCGGGCGAGTTGATCGAGATCAACACATCCGATGGATGCATCGGCCAGCCTCTCCGGCATCCTCAAACAGTCGCCGAGGTGTCGCAATGAGCACAAGTCGTATGCTTGTCCTGCTGTGCTTGCTCGTATGTGCTGCCGCGCTCGATTGCGCTGCCGCCGAGGTGCCCAACGAGGCCGATGCGGCGGCAAAACTGCTCGCGACCGAGGTTTGCTCCACTTGCCATGGCTCCGGCGGACGAAGCACGTTTCCCGCGATTCCGAACCTCGCGGCCCAGCCGTGGCCCTACCTGTCGGCCAAGATGAAGACGTTTCGCCACCGCGCGGGTACCCAATCCGCGGGCCATGTCGACGTGCTTGGCTTGATGCTGATCGATGACGCGACGGATATCGCGCTTGCGCACTATTTCGCGGACCAGCCGCCGGCCGCCCCGGTGACAGGCGACGCCGCCCTGGTTGCGGCGGGCGGGAAAATCTACGCGCAGGGCGACGCCGCGAAGGGCATCGCGCCATGCGCCGCTTGCCATGGCGCCGATGCGTCGGGATTCTGGATTTTCCCGCGGCTGGCCGGTCAGCACGCCGAATATGTCTCGCGTCAGCTCAGGCTGATCCAGTCGCGCCTGCGCGGTTCCCGCCTCATGCATGGCGTCATCCAGAACATGAATGCCGACGAGATGAAGGCGGTGGCGGCATTCGTGCAGTCGAAATAGCTGCACGCACGCATCGGCGCGTGTAGCCGCGCGCTCGATCCAGTGGGATGTTGATTTGCGTCAACAGGGCCACGCGGCGCCCGTGTAGATTGTCAGCGTGCGCGGTTGGTCAGCAATGGCCGTTGTGCACACCCGGCGCAATCCGCCTCGGGTTGCGCGCATTTGTCAGGAGGAAATCATCATGACAGCACTGACTCATTGGAATCCGTTCAAGGGAATGGCACGTTATGAACCGGTCGCCTCGTTCGACGACTTGTTTCGCGGCCTTGGTTTGGGCACGCGGCCTTCGTGGGCCGATCTCGCCGCTACCCCGGATATCCGCATCGACGTGAGCGAAGACGACAAGGCGTTTCACGTCAAGGCAGAGATGCCCGGAGTGGAAAAGAAGGACATCGATATCTCGGTCGACGGCAACCAGATTTCGATCGGCGCGGAGGTCAAGCGCGAAAGCAAGAAGAAGGACGGTGAGACGGACATCTACACCGAGCGCTATGCCGGCAAGGTGTATCGCGCGTTTACCTTGCCGAAAGACGTGGACGAAGCCAAGGCGGACGCACAGTACGACAAGGGCGTGCTGATGCTCACGCTGCCGAAGAAAGCCAATGGCAATGGCCGCAAGATCGCGGTCGGCTGAAGATGCGAATGCGCCGTTGCTTCGTGCCGCCGCCGGCACGGGCAACGGCCACACGCGGTCGCGGCGAAAATGGGTGCATGTTCGAACGCGCGGATAGACCGGCAGTACGCACACCTGCAAAACGACGCAACGCCTTTTCAGGCGCCCCATGCCCAGCCGAACCTCCGGGCGTCCGGTTTGACCAATGTCAATTGCACCGCCGCCGAGCCGGGTATGCTCGATCCCGATATCCCACGGGAGAGCAATCATGGCCGACACTTGGATCCTGGTGGCCGATTCGGCTCGCGCTCGGGTGTTCGAAGTAACACGCGAAGACCCCACGCTGAGGGAAGTCGCCGCGTTCACGAATCCCGAAGGCCGCATTGCGCAGCGGGAACTGCGCCACGACCGCCTGCCGCGCGTCAACGAAAGCATGGGGC
>DASTAL010000133.1:0-5143 GCA_035712685.1 Rudaea sp.
GGAATTTGTCGCGCTGATGCCGCTGCCGCCATTCCCGATCCGTCCGTTCGGGCCCCTGCAGGACCCCCGATGCGGCGCGAGTCTGCAAATGCATGACAACGTTGTCAACAAATATTTCAATCGACCGGCATCGTGTTGCAATGCGCCACGAATGGGTCGTGGACACGTAGGGGAAAATGCCTCTGTTTTACGTATTTCCGCGCCTGATCTCGCACCTGAATGATGCGCAGCAACATCGATCGCCGCCGTGGCAATCCGGCCATTTTGCGTGGCCGAGTGCGCATCGATCGGGGCGTTCGTGGTCAAATCATGACAACGTTGTGCAACAATCGCAGCCGCCTTCGCCATCCGCCACCGGACATTCCATGAACGCCGTCGCTACCGCCACCACGCCATCGCGCACTCTTGCCGTCATCACCATCGGCGTGTTGTTTTTCATTTTCGGTTTCGTCACCTGGCTCAACGGTCCGCTGATCACCTACGTCAAGCTCGCTTTCGACCTGGACGACGTCAACGCGTTCCTCGTGCCGATGGCGTTCTATCTTTCCTATTTTTTCCTCGCCCTGCCCGCGTCGTGGATCCTCGCGCGCACCGGCATGAAGCGCGGCATGGCGCTGGGCCTGTTCGTGATGGCGGTCGGCGCGGCGATGTTCGGCCAGTTCGCGACCATGCGCATCTATCCCGGCGCACTCACCGGCCTGTTCGTGATCGGCGCCGGACTCGCGCTGCTGCAAACGGCGGCCAACCCCTACATCAGCATCCTCGGCCCGATCGAAAGCGCGGCCCAGCGCATCGCGTTCATGGGCATCTGCAACAAGGCTGCCGGCATCCTGGCGCCTATCCTGCTCGGCGTCTTCGTGCTCAAGGACATCGGCGGATTCGCCGACAAGGTCGCCGCCGCGAGCGGCGCCGACAAGCAGGCCCTGCTCGGCGAGTTCGCGGCAAAGGTGCACATGCCCTATCTGTTCATGGCCGCGCTGCTGGCCCTGCTCGCGGTGTGGATCCTGCGCTCGGTGCTGCCCGAAATCGACCCGCACACGGCGAATGCCGACGGCGGCAACGCGGACGGCCGCTCCGTTTTCGCTTATCCGCACCTGTGGCTGGGCGTGCTGTGCCTGTTCGTCTACGTCGGCGTCGAAGTCATGGCCGGCGACGCGATCGGCACCTACGGGCAGGGCTTCCACCTGCCGCTGGACGAAACCAAGTTCTTCACCGCGTTCACGCTCGCGGCGATGCTGGTCGGCTACATCGCCGGACTGATCCTGATTCCGCGCTTCGTCTCGCAGCAGGCCTATCTCGCCTTCTCGGCCGCGCTCGCGCTCGTGTTCTGCGTGGCCGCCTATCTCACCCGCGATTACGTATCGGTCGGCTTCGTCGCCGCGCTCGGCTTCGCCAACGCGATGATGTGGCCGGCGATCTTCCCACTCGCGATCCGCGGTCTGGGCCGGTTTACGGAACTGGGTTCCGCCTTCCTGATCATGGGCATCGCCGGCGGCGCGATCATCCCGCAGCTGTTCGCGCATCTGAAGACGCCGGAGAATTTCCAGCTGGCGTTCTGCGCGATCATGCTGCCGTGCTATGCGTATATCCTCTACTATGCGCTGCGCGGACATCGCGCGTGAATTCGCTGACCGAAGCATGCGAAAACCCACAATAAAAGACGTCGCCAAGCGCTCACGCGTATCGTTGAAGACCGTTTCGCGCGTCATCAACAACGAGCCCGGCGTGCTCGAGCGCACGCGCGCGAAAGTGCAGCGCGCGGTGACGGAACTGGAATACCAGCCGGACCAATCCGCGCGCAGTCTGCGCAGCGCCAAGTCCTACGCGCTCGGCCTGGTCTACGACAATCCGAACCCGTACTACGTGATCAGCCTGCAAAGCGGCGTGCTGTCGGTGTGCCGCGAAACCGGCTACGGACTGCAGATCCATCCGTGCAACTCCACCTCGCCGCGCCTGGCCGACGAACTGTCCGCGCTGGTGCGCAACGCGCGCCTGGCCGGACTCGTGCTCGCGCCGCCGATGTCCGAACGCCGCGAACTGATCGAACACCTCGCCGCGAACAACATCGCCTTCGTGCGCATCCTCTCCGCCGCGGAAGACCCACGCGACGGCTATCCCTGCGTGTTCGTCGACGATCGCGACGCGGCCTACGACATCACCGAGCACCTGATCCAGCTCGGCCACACGCGCATCGGATTCCTGTGGGGCGGCGAGTCGCACCGTTCCAGTCCGGAACGCTTCAAGGGCTACGAGTCCGCGCTCAAGGACTATGCGATCCCGCTCGACAAGAAGCTGATCGTGCCGGGCGATTATTCCTTCGACGACGGCTTTCGCGGCGCACGCAAGCTGTTCGCGCTCAAGGACCGGCCCACCGCGATTTTCGGGTCAAACGATGAGATTGCAGCCGGCGTGCTCGCCGCAGCCAAGGCCGGCGGCATGGACGTGCCCTGGGACCTGTCCATTGCCGGCTTCGAGGACAGCCCGTTCTCCAAGCAGTCCTGGCCGGCGCTGACCACCGCCAAGCAGGCGACCGAGGAAATCGCGCGCCACGCCACGCTGTTGCTCCTCGCCACGATCGAGCACAACGACGATGCGCCGCATGGCAACAAGGGTTTCAGCCCGCAGCTGGTGATCCGGGATTCGACCGCGCGTGTGCGGGTGCCGCCGTCGGGAAACTAGAACCCGTTGCGCAACCTCCGTTCACCCTGAGCGTAGCGCCGCAGGCGCGAAGTCGAAGGGGCGGGATTCTGGTGTTTCGACTTCGCTCGCTGCGCGAGCTACGCTCAACACGAACGGACATTGGATTATGCGTTTCGCAACGTCCGCGCCGCACGCGCCAGCGCCGCGATTCCTTCCCAGTCGCCAGCACGCACCAGCGCATCCGGCGTCAGCCACGAACCGCCGACGCACACGACATTCGGAAGGCGCAAATAATCGGGCGCATTGTGCACCGTGATGCCGCCGGTCGGACAGAATCGGACCTGCGGCAGAGGCCCGCCGAGCGAGCGCAAACAGTCGACGCCGCCCGCGGCCTGCGCGGGAAAGAATTTCTGCAAGTTGTAACCACGCTCGGCCAGAGCCATCGCTTCGCTTGCCGTGGCCGCACCCGGCAGCCATGGCAGCGGCGATTTGTCCGCTGCGTCGATCAGCGCGGGCGTCGCTCCTGGCGACACCGCGAATTTCGCGCCGGCTGCGGCAGCGGCCTCGAAATCGGCTGCGGACAACACCGTGCCGGCGCCCACCGCGGCCTGCGGCGATTCACCGGCGATCGCGCGAATCGCATCCAGCGCAGCTGGCGTGCGCAGGGTGACTTCGATGGCGTGGACGCCGCCTTCGAGCAGCGCGCGCGCCAGCAGCACGGCGACGTTGGCATCGTCGATCGTCACCACGGCGACGACGGGCGCGAGGCAGAGGATGGATTCCAGGCGTTCGCGTTTCTGCGACATCGGCGCGCTCATGCGGCATCTCCGAAAAAGCTCGCGCCGGCATCGGCGGGACCTGCCGCCGCGCGGAAGCGCGCGAACAACTCGCGCCCGAGCCCGCTGGCATGCGCATCGCGATTCGCATACTCCGCCGGTTCGCGCGCGGCGAACTCGGCAGCATCGACTTCGACATGCAACTCGCCGGTCCGCGCGTCGATGCGCACGATGTCGCCGTCGCGGATCTTGCCGATGCCGCCGCCCGCGACGGCTTCTGGCGTGACGTGGATCGCCGCCGGCACGCGCCCGGATGCGCCGGACATGCGTCCGTCGGTGACCAGGGCGACGCGAAATCCGCGATTCTGCAGCACGCCGAGCAACGGCGTGAGCTTGTGCAGTTCGGGCATGCCGTTCGCGCGCGGACCCTGGAAACGCACGACGGCGACGAAATCGCGATCGAGTTCGCCGCGTTCGAATGCGGCACGCACCGATTCCTGGTCGTCGAACACAAGCGCCGGCGCCGCCACGACCCAGCGATCTTCCGGCACGGCCGAAACCTTGATCACCGCGCGGCCGACGTTGCCGGCGAGCAGGCGCAACCCGCCGTCGGCGCGGAACGGATCGCGCACGCCACGCAACACGGAAGTATCGCGGCTTTCACGCAGGACAGGCACGCGCTCCACTTCGGCGGCTGTTCCGAGCCGCGGTTCGATGCGATAGGCATCCAGGCCAGTACCGTTGACGGTGCGGATGTCCGCATGCAGCAGCCCGGCGTCGAGCAGTTGTGCAATCAGGAACCCCATTCCGCCGGCGGACTGGAAGGCGTTTACATCCGCGCTACCGTTCGGATACACGCGCGCCAGCAGCGGCACCGCGTGCGACAACGCGTCGAAGTCGTCCCAGCGCAGATCGATGCCGGCCGCCTGCGCAATGGCGACGAGATGCAGCAGGTGGTTGGTCGACCCGCCGGTCGCGTTCAGGCCGACCACGCCGTTGACGATCGCGCGTTCGTCGATCACGTGCCCGACCGGCAGGTAGTCGCCGCCGAGCGCGGTCATCCCAGCCGCGCGCCGCACCGCCTCGACCGTCAGCGCCTCGCGCAGCGGCGTGTTCGGATGCACGAAACTCGCGCCGGGCAGGTGCAGACCCATGATCTCCATCAGCATCTGGTTCGAGTTCGCCGTGCCATAGAACGTGCATGTTCCCGGCGCGTGGTAGGCCCGGGCCTCGGCATCGAGCAGCTCGGCGCGGCCGACCTTGCCTTCGGCGTAGAGTTGCCGGATTTTGGATTTCTCCTCGTTGCCGAGCCCGCTCGGCATCGGTCCCGCAGGAACGAAAACGGCCGGCAGATGGCCGAACGTGAGCGCGGCGATCAAAAGACCCGGCACGATCTTGTCGCAGATGCCAAGGAACAACGCGGCATCGTACATGTCGTGCGACAGTGCCACCGCTGTCGACAGCGCGATCACGTCGCGGGAGAACAGCGACAACTCCATGCCGGCGCGGCCCTGCGTCACACCGTCGCACATCGCGGGCACGCCGCCGGCCACCTGCGCCGTCGCGCCGACCGCGCGCGCCGCGGCGCGGATGCGTTCCGGGTACGGCTCGTAGGGCTGATGCGCGGACAGCATGTCGTTGTAGGCAGTGACAATGCCGATGTTCGGCGCCGCCTCGCCGCGTAACGCGGCTTTGTCCGTCGCATTGCAGGCCGCGAATCCGTGCGC
>DASTAL010000134.1:0-3373 GCA_035712685.1 Rudaea sp.
AACCTGGTGTGCGGGCAAATGTCCGGCCAAGGCGGCTTCGAATTTCTTCAACAATACCGGAATGCCCTCGGCGCGGCGCCTGCGATGACCGATCGGGTAGTCGATGGACACTTTCTCGGTCTTGCTCCCGTCGGCGAAAAAAACCTGCACCGAGTTGCCGATATAGCGCTTCTCCGCGTCGAAATAATCCTTCGTGAACTGGGGATTTTCCCTGACCGTCATCTTCGCGCGCAGCGCGTCGATGCGCGGATCGGCGGCGACGGCGTCGTTGTAGTCGTCCGCGCTCAGGCGGCCGAAGATCAACGGGACGGCAACCATGTACTGGATGCAGTGGTCGCGGTCGGCGTAGTTTGCCAGCGGCCCGGTCTTGTCGATGATGCGCACGCCTGCTTCCTGGGTCTCGATCTCAATCCGCTCGACCTTGTCGATTCGAGCCGATACGGACGAATGGAGCTTCATCGCGCATTCCACCGCGGTCTGCGCGTGGAATTCGGCCGGATAACTGATCTTGAAGAGGACGTTTTCCATCACGTAGCTGCCGAAACCGCGTTCGAACTCGAACGCCTTGCCCTTGAACGCGACGTCGTAGAAACCCCAGGTCTTCGCGGTGAGCGCGGAGGGATAGCCGACGCAGCCCTTGACTGCATTTAGGGCATGCGTGACCGCGCGGCGGCAGGCGTCGCCGGCCGCCCAACTCTTGCGCGGACCGGTGTTCGGCGCGTGGCGGTAGGTGCGCAACGCGCCGTTGTCGATCCAGCTGTGCGAAACCGCGTTGACGATCTCGTCCTTGCCGCCGCCAAGCATCTGCGTGGCGACCGCCGTCGACGCCAGGCGCACGAGGATGACGTGATCCATGCCGACGCGATTGAATGAATTCTTCAGCGCGTAGCAGCCCTGGATTTCGTGTGCCTTGATCGCCGCGGTGAGCACGTCGCGAATCGTCAGCGGAGCCTTGCCCTCGCGGATATTTCGGCGCGAGATGTAATCGGCCACGGCGAGGATGGCGCCGAGGTTGTCCGACGGATGGCCCCACTCCGCGGCGAGCCAAGTGTCGTTGAAATCGAGCCAGCGCACCTGCACACCGATGTTGTAGGCGGCCTGCACCGGGTCGAGCTCCCAGTTCGTGCCGGGTACGCGCGCGCCGCCCGGCAGGGTCGCGCCCGGGACGAGCGGGCCGAGATGCTTCACCATTTCCGGAAATTTCATCGCCAGCATCGCACAACTCAGCGAATCCATCAGCATGTAGCGCGCGGTGTCGTAGGCCTCCTTCGAGTCGATCTTGTAATCGACGACGTAGTCGGCGATGTCGACCATGGCCTGGTCGGGTTGTGGACGCGCGGCGGAACGGATGTCGTGATGGCTCATGGGGATTCCGGATAGGAAGGTCGGGGGAAACACCTTATTTTGCCAGATTTCGCCGCCATCTCATTGTCTGAGATGGGCCACGGATAGCGTCGCCGCCTCATCCGGAGGACAATCCCGCCATGCCGCTCGACAACTTCCACCCTGCCGTCGCGGCGTGGTTCCGCGGCGCATTCCCGGCGCCCACGCCGGCACAGCAGCGCGCCTGGCCGGCAATCCAGTCCGGTCGGCATGCGCTGATCGCCGCACCGACCGGCTCGGGCAAGACGCTCGCCGCCTTTCTCGCCGCCATTGACGCACTCGTGCGCGACGGCGCGGCCGGAAACCTCGCCGACGAGACCCGCATCGTCTACGTCTCGCCGCTCAAGGCGCTGTCGAACGACGTCCGCATCAACCTGGAAGCGCCGCTCGCCGGCATCCGCGACAAGTTGTTCGAGCTCGGCTTGCCGGACGTCGAAATACGCGCCAGCGTGCGTACCGGCGACACGCCGCAGAGCGAGCGCGACGCGATGAAACGGCGCCCGCCGCACATCGTGGTGACGACGCCGGAATCGCTGTACATACTGCTCGGTTCGGAATCGGGCCGCACGATGCTGGCTTCCACGCGCAGCGTGATCGTCGACGAAATCCACGCGCTCGCACCGAGCAAGCGCGGTGCGCACCTGGCGCTGTCGCTGGAACGCCTCGAAGCGCTGTGCGGACGGCCGTTGACGCGGATCGGCCTGTCGGCGACACAGAAACCGATTTCCGAAGTCGCGAAGTTCCTGCTCGGTGCGCATTCGGAGCAAGGCTGCGAGATCGTCGACGTTGGCCACACGCGCGATCGCGACCTGGCCATCGAGCTGCCGTCCTCGCCGCTGTCGGCGGTGATGTCGGGCGACGTGTGGACGCAGGTCTATGCGCGACTCGCGGAATTGATCACGCAACATCGCACCACGCTCGTCTTCGTCAACACCCGGCGCATGGCCGAACGCCTGGCGCGACACTTGTCCGAACTGCTCGGCAAGGAGGCGGTGACGTCGCATCATGGCAGCCTCGCACGCGAACAACGCCTGGCCGCCGAACAGCGCCTCAAGCGCGGCGAACTGCGCGCATTGGTCGCCACCGCCTCGCTCGAGCTCGGCATCGATATCGGCGACGTCGATCTGGTCTGCCAGATTGCCTCGCCGCGTTCGATCGCGACGTTCCTGCAACGCGCCGGCCGCGCCAATCATGCGGTCGACGGCATGCCGAAGGCGCGCCTGTTCCCGACGTCGCGCGACGACCTGGTCGAATGCGCAGCCCTGCTCGACGCGGTGCGTCGCGGCGAATTGGACACGCTGCACGTCGAGAAGAACGCGCTCGACGTCCTCGCCCAGCAAATCGTCGCGGAAGTGGCCTGCCGCGAATGGGGCGAGGACGATCTGTTCGATCTCGTCACGCGCGCCTATCCGTTCGCCGGAACCTCGCGTGACGCATTCCGGGAAATCCTGCGCATGCTCGCCGACGGCTACACGACCCGCAGAGGTCCAAGATCAGCCTACCTGCATCGCGACGCGGTCAACGGCGTGTTGCGCGCACGGCGCGGCGCGCGCCTGACCGCGATCACTTCCGGCGGCGCGATTCCCGACACCGCCGATTACGAGGTCGTGCTCGAGCCGCAATCGCAGCGCGTCGGCAGCGTGCACGAGGATTTCGCCGTCGAGTCCATGGCTGGCGACATCTTCCAACTCGGCAACACGGCCTATCGCATCCTGCGCGTGGAGCGCGGCACGGTGCGCGTGGAAGATGCGCAGGGCGCACCGCCGACGATTCCGTTCTGGCTCGGCGAGGCGCCGGGGCGCAGCGACGAGCTGTCCTTCGCTGTGTCGCGCCTGCGCGAGGAAATTTCCGTGCATTTGGAAAATGGCGCTGCGCCTGCGGAAAATTGGCTGCGCCACGACATCGGCCTGTGCGAATCCGCCGCGCGTCAGATCGTGGATTACCTCGGCGGCGCCAAGGCCGCGTTCGGCATGCTGCCGACGCAAACCAC
>DASTAL010000135.1:0-1654 GCA_035712685.1 Rudaea sp.
AACGTGGTCCAGAGCAACTGATACTCGATCTGCCCGCCGCTGTTCGGCGTGCGCAGGCTGTTGCTGGTCGGCAGGCCGAGCACGAATTCCGACGGCGCATACGAAGCCGCGACGCGCAGGCCGGAAGCAGCGCCGAATGCATGGGCAAAGCCGAATTCGACGTTGTGCGACGCCAGATACGGGTCCAGCGCCGTCTGCAGCAACGGCGAGGTCGGTAGCGGCTGCTGGCGGGTCGTGTAATGCAGCGACCACACGCCATTGGCCGGATCGCGCCAGCTGAAGCCTGCCGAATACACGTCCAGGTTCTGCCAGGCGAACGCCGGCGATATCGAGCTGCCGAGCAGCACCAGGAAACGGTTCGGCAACGCTTTGCTGGTGAACGGCGCAATGTTGCTGTACATCACGCGCTCGGCACCGATGTCGGCCTTCAGATCCGGAGTGACTTCGAATCCCAGACCCGCGTTCGCGTTTGCGGGGATATCGAAACTACCGGGCTCCGAATACACGCCGCGGTAGTTGTTGAACGCATCCATGTTCACGCGCGACTGCACGCCGACCTGCCACGTCACGCGCTCGCTCAGGCGGCTCTCGAAATCCAGGCGCAAGCCAGTGCCGTAGGAGCCCGCGTACTTGTCCACCATCGCCGGCGCCAGGGCCGAGGCGGCGCCTGCCTGCAGTGGCACGTTGTCGATGCCGAGGCCGAGGCCGGCAAATCGCTGGTACGCGAAAATCGCCGACACGCTGACCGACGAAACATCGCCCCAGCGCTGCGCGTAGGACGGTGCCAGCAGATAGCGCTGCAGGCCTGGCGTGTAATCGCGCAGCAGGCTCGGCTGCTCGGCCGGCATGAAGGGCGTTTCGGCTGCCTTGGTCTTGAGGAAGATGACCGACAGCGGCGAGGCATTCACGCCGTTGTCGAACAAGTGCGGCGCGGATGGCGCGAGCCGCCCGATGCCGCGATCGAACAGGCTCGGCGCCTGCGGTACCGCACCGGCGTTGTCGGCCCAGTCGAAACCACGGGTCAAATCCGCGAGCGCGTAGTCGCGCCACGCGTCGAGTATACTTGCGGACTGCGCATAGGCAGCCAATGCAGAGACATTCGCATGCGGGCGTTCGGCCGCAGCGGCAAAAGAAAGCGGGAGCGTCAGGACGAGCCCGAGCGCTCCCGCAAGATTTTTTGCCTTCGCTGTTGACCGACGCATAGCCCTGGATGCGTTAGGAGGTGATTGTCTCCAAGATCAGTTTGGCAAAAATGCAACAGCCCGTCAAGCCTTTTGCAAGCGGTTGAATCCCTGTTTTTCGTACTCTTTTCGCTATTTCATATCTTTCTTGTTGCGAAAATAATACATCCGATGCCGAAATCCCTCCGAACTCCGGCTGCACTGACCATCGCAGGGTCTGATTCCAGCAGCGGTGCCGGCGTCGCGGTCGACCTGAAAACCTTCGCCGCCTTCAGCGTGCACGGCCTTGCCGCCATCACGGCCGTGACCGCGCAGACCTCGCAACGGGTGCAGGCGATTCATCGCGTTCCGGCCGTGCACGTCGAGGCACAAATCCGTGCCGCGTTCGCGGATTTCCGCGTCGGCGCGGTCAAGATCGGCATGCTCGCCTCCGCACCCATCGTGCGCGCGGTCGCGCGCGCGCTGCGCGACCC
>DASTAL010000136.1:0-2638 GCA_035712685.1 Rudaea sp.
CCGATGTAGCCGAACAGTTCGGCCTTGCCCAGCACGTAGCCGCCGGTCACGAACATGTTGTTCTTGCCCGGCTTGACCAGCAGGTTGCCGTTGTCGACGGCGTCCATGCCGGCGAACGCGGCCGTGGAGGCGAGCAGCAAGGCGGCAGTCGCCGCGACGATCGATTTGTGCACGATGTTCTCCTGTTGCGATGCGCGCCGCGTTGGCGGCGCTATTTGACGATCTGGATGACTTTCAGGTGCCCGTCGTTGTCGCGCACGTAGCCTGAGATCTTGAGGTCACGACAAATGCTGGCAAGCGCGGCGACGTGCTCGTTCTTGATCTTCTGCTTCTCGCCGGTGGTCAGCAGGATGCTGTGCACCGGCTTGCCGGTCTCGGCCAGGTAGCGGATGTGCCCGGCGAGGTCCTCGCGGGTGAGCGTGGCACCCTGGTATTCGAACTGGTTGTCCGCGTCGGCGGCCACGGTCAGGTCGAACGACGTCGGCGCGTTCGCCACGGCGACGTCCGACGTGCCCTTGTTGATCGCGTCGCGGCCGCCGCAGGCGGCGAGCAGGGCGAGCAGCAGGGCAATGAGCAGCGCCTGGCTGCCACGGAAAATGAACAATTTACGCATTGTGTACTCCTGGCCTCAGGCCTTGGGCAGGGTCACGCCCTGCTGGCCCTGGTATTTGCCGCCGCGATCGCGGTAACTGGTACCGCATACCTCGTCGGATTCGAAAAACAGCATTTGCGCCACGCCTTCGTTCGCGTAGATCCGTGCCGGCAGCGGCGTGGTGTTGGAAAATTCCAGCGTCACGTGGCCTTCCCATTCCGGTTCCAGCGGCGTCACGTTGACGATGATGCCGCAGCGCGCATACGTGCTCTTGCCAAGGCACACCGTCAGCACGCTGCGCGGGATGCGAAAGTACTCCACCGTGCGCGCCAGCGCAAACGAGTTCGGCGGGATGATGCACACGTCGCCCTTGATGTCGACGAAACTGCGTTCGTCGAATTCCTTGGGATCGACGATCGTCGAATTGATGTTCGTGAACACCTTGAACTCGTTCGCGCAGCGCACGTCGTAGCCGTAGCTCGAGGTGCCGTAGGAGATCAGCTTGCCGCCGCCCGCGTTGGCGCGCACCTGGCCGGGCTCGAACGGTTCGATCATGCCGTGTTTTTCCGCCATGCGGCGGATCCAGTGGTCCGATTTGATGGTCATGGATGGGTGGTCACGTGTTCGCGATGACTATCTTGGGAAACTGGATGGCCTTGCTGCGCGCGTGCAAGGCGAGTTGCGCCGCGGTCTTGCGCGCGATCTCGCGATACATCGCCGCAATCGCGCCGGCCGGATCGGCGGCGACCGTCGGCGTGCCGCCGTCGGCCTGTTCGCGGATATGGATGTCGAGCGGCAGCGATCCGAGCAGCGGCACGCCGTACTGCGCGGCCATGCGTGCACCGCCGCCCGCGCCGAAGATGTGCTCGGTGTGGCCGCAGTTCGAACAGGTGTGCAGGGCCATGTTCTCGACGATGCCGAGCACCGGCACGTCGACTTTCTCGAACATTTTCAAGCCCTTTTTCGCATCGAGCAGGGCAATGTCCTGCGGCGTGGTCACGATCACCGCGCCGGATACGGGCACGCGCTGGCACAGCGTCAACTGGATGTCGCCGGTACCGGGCGGCAGGTCGATGACGAGGTAATCCAGGTCCACCCAGTTCGTTTCGTTGAGCAGTTGCGTGAGCGCCTGCGTCACCATCGGGCCGCGCCAGATCATCGGCGTGTCCTCGTCGATCATGAAGCCGATCGACATGGCCTGCAGGCCGTGCGCGAGCTTGGGTTCGATGCGCTGGCCGTCCTTCGTGTCCGGTTTGCCGGACACGCCGAGCATGCGCGGCATGCTCGGACCGTAAATATCAGCATCCAGCACGCCGACGTTCGCACCCTCGGCGGCAAGCGCGAGAGCGAGGTTCGCCGCGGTCGTGGACTTACCGACGCCGCCCTTGCCCGACGCCACCGCGATGATGTTCTTCACGTTCGGCATCGGCGTCAGATCCTTCTGCACCTTGTGCGCGAACACGCGCGAAGTCACGCCGACCGTCGCGTCCGCAATGCCCGCCTCGGCGAGCTTCGCGCGCACCTGCTGCGCGAGCGCGTCGACGAAGGTCTTCGCCGGATAGCCGAGCACGATGTCGATGGCGACCCTGCCGCCGTCCACGCCCACGCCCTTGACCGCGCCGGACGCCATCAGGTCCTGGCCGGTATGCGGATCGACAATCGCGGCGAGCAGGTGCTCGACCTGTTCCTTCGTGGGTTGGGACATGGCGGGAGTCGTGCGAAAACGATCGTCTATTGTAGCCGAGCACGCGATGTGCCGCATGCGGACGCGTGCGGACGCGCAAGGCAAGAGGCGCGATTTGCACGGTGACGGTGCCCTCGATAAGCTCGGCGGATTGTCCTTGTCTCGCGCGCAGGCACTCGCTGTTGCCCTCCCGGAAGCGAATTTTTCTTGTCTCCTATCCGCGCTCGGGCAGCACCTTGCTGCGCAAGTACTTTGCCCTGCTACAAGGACGGCCGCAGCCCAGCGTGTACAAGGACGACGTCGTCGATGCCGCCGGCGGCCCGCTGACGAACGGCCTGGATGGCGTCGACTTGATCAAGAGC
>DASTAL010000137.1:0-2639 GCA_035712685.1 Rudaea sp.
CATGCCGCCGCCGGTTTCCAGGGGTTCCGGGCCTTCGTAGGAGTAATGGATGCGCAGGTTCCAGCGCGATCCGTCTCCGAGCGCTTCGGGAAATTGTCCAGCGAGGTGCGAGGTGTTGATCACGACCTCGCGCACGCCCGCGCGCGCGAGTTTTTCCAGATGATGCGCGATCAGCGCCTTGCCGCCGACCGCGAGCAGCGGCTTCGGCGTCGTGTCGGTCAACGGCCGCATGCGCTCGCCGCGGCCGGCCGCGAGGATGAGGGCGCGTTCGATCATGGCGTGTTGGCCGGCACGGTCAGGTCGCGCCCGCCGACGGCGCGTTGCAGCAATGTGGAAAAATCAACAAGTGCCGGATATTGCCGTGCCACCTCGGCGACGTAGGCGAACACGCGCGGCAGGTCGGCGAGGTAGCCGGGCTTGCCGTCGCGGTAGTTGAGGCGGCAGAAGATGCCGAGCACCTTGATGTGGCGCTGCAGCCCGACGAGGTCGAACCAGCGCCGGAAATGCGCGGCGTCCACGTTGACGATCCCGGCTGCGATTAGCCGCTGCCGGTACGCCTCGACCCATGCGTCCACGCGTGCGCCGGGCCAGGCGATGTAGCAATCGCGCAACAGCGAAGCGAGGTCGTAGGCGATGGGACCGAGCATCGCGCCCTGGAAATCAATGACGGCCGGATTGTTGTCATCGACGATCATCAGGTTGCGGCTGTGATAGTCGCGGTGGACGAAACAGCGCGGCTGCTCGAGCGCCGCGTGCACCAGGTACGTGGACGCGGCTTCGATCACGTCCCATTCCTCGCAGCTCGGGGCAAAGGCCAAATGGCGCTGGAGGAACCATTCGGGCATCAATTCCAGTTCGGTGACGAGTTGGGTGCGATCGTAGGCCGGCAGACCCGCGGTATCTACCGCCTGCATGCGCGCCAACGCGTCGAGCGCATCGGCGTACAGCGCATCGGCGCTCGCCGCGGTGAGTTCCGGCAGGTAGGCGCGATTGCCGAGGTCCTCCATCAACACGAAACCGGTCTCCGTATCGGAGGCCAGGACCTGCGGCGCGTGCAGGCCGGCGCCGCGCAGGCGCGCGGCGATGTCGAGCCAGGGAGCGACCGGTTCCTTGTCCGGCGGTGCATCCATCAGGATCAGGCTGTCAGAGCCGGCTTGCACGCGCCAATAGCTGCGGAAACTCGCATCAGTCGAAGCCGGCGCGATGCGAAAATCGGCGGTCGACTGATGCCTGCGGACGAAGTCCAGCCGTTGTGCGGCCCTGTCGTTTGCGCTCATCGGCATAAGCATATCCGCTTGCGTTGGCTTGCGGGTGACGCCATCATGCCCGGCCTTGCAAGCCGCAACATTGAACATGTCCGAACTGTCCACGCTCGACCGCCTCGAAGCGGAGAGCATCCACATCCTGCGCGAAGTCGCCGCCGCGTTCGAGCGGCCGGTGCTGCTGTATTCGGTCGGCAAGGATTCCTCGGTGCTGCTGCACCTGCTGCTCAAGGCCTTCCGCCCGGGCAAGCCGCCGATGCCGATGCTGCACGTGGACACGACGTGGAAGTTCCGCGAGATGATCGCCTTCCGCGACCGCACGGCCGCCGAAACCGGCATGGACCTGATCGTGCACATCAACCAGGACGGCGTGCGCGACCATGTCGGCCCGTTCAGCCACGGCGCCAGCCTGCATACCGAGATCATGAAGACGCAGGCGCTCAAGCAGGCGCTGGACAAATACAAGTTCGATGCGGCCATCGGCGGCGCGCGCCGCGACGAGGAGAAATCCCGCGCCAAGGAACGCGTGTTTTCGTTCCGCGACGCGCAGCACCGCTGGGAGCCGCGTCGCCAGCGCCCGGAACTGTGGAACGTCTACAACACCCGCGTGCGCAAGGGCGAATCGGTGCGCGTGTTCCCGCTCTCGAACTGGACCGAACTTGACGTGTGGCGCTACATCGCGCGCGAAAACATTCCGGTCGTGCCGCTGTATTTCGCCGCGATGCGTCCGGTCGTCGAACGCGACGGCCTCATCATCATGCGCGACGACGAGCGCATGGCGCTGGCGCCCGGCGAGACGGTACGCATGGAGCGCGTGCGCTTCCGCACGCTGGGTTGTTATCCGCTGACCGGCGCGGTGCGTTCGGATGCGGCGAACCTCGACGACATCATCGCCGAGATGCGCGAATCGCACACGACCGAGCGTCAGGGCCGCGCCATCGACCACGATCCGGCATCGAGCATGGAAGCGAAGAAGCGCGAGGGGTATTTCTGATGGCCGCCGCCTCCACGCCGGACCTGCTGCGCCTGATCACCTGCGGCAGCGTCGACGACGGCAAGAGCACCCTGCTCGGCCGCCTGCTGCACGATGCGGGCCTGCTGCGCGACGACGAACTCACCGCGCTCGGCGATCCGCCGGATTTCTCGCGCCTGCTCGACGGCCTTGCGCTGGAGCGCGAGCAGGGCATCACCATCGACGTCGCGTATCGGTATTTCAGTACCGAAAAGCGCGACTTCATCGTCGCCGACTGTCCCGGCCATGCGCAGTACACGCGCAACATGGCCACCGGCGCGTCCACCGCCTCGCTCGCGCTCGTGCTGGTCGACGCGCGCAAGGGCGTGCTCACGCAGACGCGCCGGCACAGCTACATCTGCGCG
>DASTAL010000138.1:0-3743 GCA_035712685.1 Rudaea sp.
CGCGCAACCAGGTGTTGCCGGATTTCGGATACGAGGCGAGCCAGAGGATGCTGCCCATGCTGACGGGATTCAGGCCGCCTGATCGAGTTGCGGCGGCAACGGGCAGTGCAGGGCCGCGCAGATGGTGCGCAGCAATTCCGCCTCGGTGACGCTGACCTTGCCGTCGGCGCCGATCGCTGCGGTCAGGCCGCGCACGAGCAGTTCCTTGCCGGCGGGCGTGAGCGCGTCGAGGATGGGCAGGGCGCAATCCAGTGCCACCGTCCACTCGGCGCGTTGCATATAGGGCGCGATGTCGTCGGGCAAGACCTCGTTCATGCCGACGAGATAGGCGCGCTCGGCATCGGCTTCGTTGTCGGCGCCGTACGCGGCGACGATGGCCAGCGCATCGGCCACCTCCGATGCACAGTTCACCAACTTCGTCGAACCGGTGGGCCGTGCCTTGGACGGATCCAGGGCGTCCATGACCTGCACCGTGACGAGTTTGGCCAGGCAGTATTCCTCCAGGCGCACTTCGCCGTCGGCCTGGATCAATTCGTTCAGCGCGATCAGGAAGGTTTGCAGTTGCGGCCGCGGCTGGCGGCGCAACGCCGGGAAAGCGAGCTGGGCCAGCGGTAGGCGTTGCATCGGATGCAGCGTGTCAGTTTCGGCAAGAATCTCCTCGACACCCTTGCGTACGTTCGCATCGAAGCGCTTTTCCAGCAAGCCGAGCTGCGTGCCGCGCATCGCTGCATCGGTGTCGATGGCGAGCGCGAACACCACCTGCTGACAGCGCGTGCCCATGTAGGCCAAGGCGCGCAATTTCTCGGAGATGGTGTCGTGGATCGCATTCGCGGTTCGATAGTCATCGGATCCCGGATGGGCGACCTGGGTGACAACCTCCCGCGGCGTCAACGAGATTTCCGCATCCGCCTGCGGCAGGGCAGCTTGTGCCATAGCGGTGGCGGGCGCACTTGCACCCATGACGGCAGCGATTGCCGCCGGCGCGAAGCCCGAAATCGAGACCTGCGCGTTGTCGCTGTCGCCGACCGGCTGGGGATTTGCCCAGGCCTTGGCGATGGCGTCGAGTTCGGCCGGATCGAACGCGGGGTCGATCGCCTTGATGCGCAGGTGCAGCGGCGGATGCGTGGCGAACAGTGCCGAGTAACCGACACCGTCGCCGAACAGCATGTGCGCGACTTCCTCGGTTTCACCGCTGGAAAGTCTAGAGCCGTCGGCCAGCCCGCCGATCTTCTTCAGCGCGCCGGAAATTCCACGCGTCTGTCGGGTGAACTGCACCGCCGATGCATCGGCGAGGTATTCGCGTTGGCGTGAAATGCCAGCCTTGATCAGGCGTCCGAAAAACACGCCGATGTAGCCGATGGCGAGGATCGCCACGCCGACCAGGACGACGTAACCCGAATCGCGGCTGCGCCCCGTGTTGGCGGCGATCTTGCGCCCGATGATGCCGATCACGAGGATGCCGAACAGCACGCCCATCAGGCGGATGTTCAGGCGCATGTCGCCATTGAGTACGTGGCTGAACTCGTGCGCGATCACCCCCTGCAATTCATCGCGATTGAGTTTGTCCAGGCACCCCTGGGTGACGGTAACGGCGGCATCGGCTGGTGTGTAGCCGGCGGCGAAGGCATTGATCGCCGGCTCGCCTTCGAGCACGTAGATTTCCGGCACCGGCACGCCGGAGGCGATGGCGATTTCCTCGACGACATTGCGCAGGCGCTTGTGCGCGAAGTCGGTCGTCGCCGGCTCGACGAAGGTAGCGCCGAGCTGGCGCGCGACCACGCCGCCGCCGCCGCGCAAGGCCGTGATCTTGTACATCGAACAGGCGCCGATGATGCCGACCACCAGCACGCTGTTCCAGAACAGCACGGTGCCGGTTCCCGCATGGTGATCGTGCCGGGGGCCGGCGAAGACGATGAACAGGATGAAATCGAGCGCGGCGACGATGCACGCCACAGCAAGCACGAACAGCACGAGCATGCGTTTGGTGTGCGCGCGGGCGCGCTCTTGCTGGGCGAAGAAATTCACCTCCGCGCTCCGCCGCCGTCAGCCGAAACCGGGATCAGGAAAACGACACTTTCACCGCCTTCTTCGCCTCCGGCGATTCCACTTCCCAGGACGTGGCCGGTGCGAAGTTGAACATGTTGGCGATGATCGAGCTCGGGAACACTTCGCGCTTGTTGTTGTAGTACATCACGCCGTCGTTGTAGGCCTGGCGCGCGAACGAAACCTTGTTTTCGGTCGAGGTCAACTCTTCCGACAACTGCATCATGTTCTGGTTGGCTTTCAGGTCCGGGTAATTCTCAGACACCGCGAAAAGGCTCTTGAGCGTGCCGGTGAGCTGGTTTTCGCCGGCAGTCAGCTGCTGCATGGCCTGCGGGTCGCCGGGATTGGCCTTGGCCGCGGCCAGGCCGCCCATCGCCGCGCCGCGCGCCGCGATCACCGCTTCCAGAGTCTGGCGTTCGTGCGCCATGTAGGCCTTGGCGGTTTCCACCAGGTTCGGGATCAGGTCGTAACGGCGCTGCAGCTGCACGTCGATCTGCGCGAACGCGTTCTTGTAGCCGTTGCGCGCGGTGATCAGGCCGTTGTAGATGCCGACCAGCCAGAACACGATGCCGATGATGACGATAAGCAGGATTATCGAACCCATAACACACGTACTCCTGTTTGGCGTTACCATGACGCCCCGTGCGAAAAGCATAGCATGGCCGAATCCGCCGCCGTGCGGACGTTCCGGAAGAGGGATTCACTGCAATGTTTCATCTGCGTACGCCAGCCGTGCTGGCGTTGCTCACGCTGGTAGTGCATGCGGCGGCGGCCGATGCGCGCGACGTGCGCGAGAAATGGATCCACCGCAGCGCCGAGCAGGGCGTGCACGTGTCGGCGAATCCGAAAGCGGTCGCCAAGGACTTCGCCAGCTGGATGGATCAGATCGAGCAGTCCGGGCAGATCTCCGGCATGGCCGCCGCCATCGTCAAGGACGATAGCGTGCTCCTGCAGCGCGGTATCGGTTATGCGGATGCCAGCCGCGGTGAACATGTGACCGTGGATTCGCCGTTTCGCCTGGCCTCCCTGTCGAAGGCGTTCGCCAGCGCGCTCGCCGCCATGCTCGTCGACGAAGGCATGCTCGACTGGGACACGCGCGTGGCCGGCGTGCTGCCGACATTCGAATTGAAGAACATCGAGGCGAGCGACAAGCTTACCGTGCGCGACATCCTCAGCCAGCGCGTCGGCCTGCCGCACAACACCTACGACCGCCTCCTCGAACAGGACGAACCTTACGAGGAACTCGTCGACAAATTGCGCGACGTGCCGATGACCTGCGACGTTGGCGACTGCTACGGCTACCAGAACATCACGTTCGCGCTGATCGGGGACATCACCTACGCGGTAAGCGGCGATTTTTTCTACCACCAGGTCGAAAAACGCATTTTCCACCCGCTCGGCATGAACGACGCCACCTACGGCCGCGTCGCCCTGGAAGCCAGCAAGGACTGGGCGCGTCCGCATGCACGCCGCGGCCACGCCTGGGTGCCGATTCCGATCAAGGAGGCCTACTACCACGTGCCTGCGGCGGCCGGCGTCAATGCCAGCATCAAGGACATGACGCAATGGCTGATCGCGCAAATGGGCGAACGCCCGGACGTGTTGACGGACAAACTCCTGGCCACGGTGCACACGCCGCTGGTGGAGACGCCGAGCGAGCGCCGCGCCACGCCATGGCGGCGCGCGCGCCTGGACGATGC
>DASTAL010000139.1:0-4985 GCA_035712685.1 Rudaea sp.
CTCGCGGTCGGCGCCGCGCTCGGCACGGTCGCGGTGATCGTGCGCCAGGAAATCGTGCTGCTGATCATGGGCGGCGTGTTCGTGATGGAAACCGCATCGGTCATTCTGCAGGTGGCGAGCTTCAAGCTCACCGGCAAGCGCCTTTTCCGCATGGCGCCCATCCACCATCACTTCGAACTCAAGGGCTGGCCGGAACCGCGCGTGATCGTGCGTTTCTGGATCATCTCGGTGGTGCTCGTGCTGATTGGCCTCGCAACCTTGAAGGTACGTTGAAGAACTATGTTCGGACTCGACCCACAAGCCAAGCGCCGCGACGACAGCAAGGGACGCTACGATCCCGTGCTGATCGTCGTCGCCATCGCGCTGGCGAGCCTGGGCGTGGTCATGGTGGCGTCGAGTTCGATCGCGGTGGCCGAGGGCCAGCACGTCGGGCCGTTCCATTACCTGTTCCGGCACCTCGTCTTCCTCGGCCTCGGCCTCGGCCTGTGCGGACTGATGATGCGGCTCGAACTGGAATGGTTCGAGCGCAATGCGTTCAGCCTGCTGCTGTTCGCGGTGATCCTGCTGCTGCTCGTGTTCGCGCCGGGCTTCGGCATGCGCATCAACGGCGCGCGCCGCTGGATCCGGTTGGGCATCGTCGGATTTCAGTCGGTCGAGGCGGTCAAGCTGCTGTTCGTCTTTTATCTTGCGAGCTATCTGGTGCGCCAGCACAACGCCGTGCGCACGCGCTTCTTCGGCGTGATCAAGCCGGTGGGCATGGCGGTGGTGCTGGTCGGCCTGCTGCTGATGCAGCCGGATTTCGGCAGCGCCGCGCTGATCGTCGCCGTAACGATCGGCATGCTCTGGCTCGGCGGCGCGCGCATGCGCAACCTGCTCTATCTCGCGATTCCGGCCATGCCCGCGATCGCCTGGGCGGCGATGACCAGCGACTACCGGGTCAAGCGCCTGACCACGTTCCTCAATCCGTGGGCCGATCCGTTCAACGACGGTTTCCAGTTGACGCAGGCGCTGATCGCGGTGGGCCGTGGCGAGTGGTTCGGCGTGGGCCTGGGTGCGAGCGTGCAGAAACTGTTTTACCTGCCCGAGGCGCACACCGATTTCATCCTCGCCGTCATCGCCGAGGAACTGGGTTTCGCCGGCATCGTGCTCGTGATCGGCCTGTTCGCGATCCTGGTCGGGCGTGCGCTCGCGCTCGGCCTGCACGCGGTCGAGCGCGGCCAGCGCTACGCCGGCTATTGCGCGTTCGGCATCGGCCTGATGCTCGGCCTGCAGGCGCTAGTCTCGATCGGCGTGAACCTCGGCGTGCTGCCGACCAAGGGCCTGACCCTGCCGCTGATCAGTTCGGGCGGTTCCAGCGTGCTCATGACCTGCGCCGCGATCGGCGTGCTGCTGCGCGTGAGCTACGAGGTCACGCGCGCACTACCGGCGGAAGCCCAGATCGTCAAGCCCGAGGCCTTGCTGAAGGGGGCGCGCGCATGAACGCGAATGCGCCCGTGCTGATCATGGCCGGCGGCACCGGCGGCCACATCTTCCCCGGCATCGCCGTGGCTGACGAACTCGCCCGTCGTCACGTGCCTGTGATCTGGCTCGGCGGCAAGACCGGACTGGAGACACGCCTCGTCCCGCAACATGGCATCGCGCTGGAGACCCTGGACATTTCCGGCGTGCGTGGCAAGGGCGTCGGCACGATGCTGCGCATGCCGTTCAAGCTGGCCGGCGCGGTGCTGGCCGCGCGCAAGCTGATCCGCAAGCATGCGCCGCGCAGCGCGCTCGCCCTGGGTGGATACGCGGCCGCGCCCGGCGGCATCGCCGCGCGCCTGCTGAAGGTTCCGCTCGTCGTGCATGAACAGAACCGCATTCCCGGCAAGACCAATCGCCTGCTGGCGAAAAAAGCCACGCGCGTGCTCAGCGGATTCGATCGCGTCTTTCCAGGTGCCGAGTGGGTGGGCAATCCGGTGCGCGAATCGATCGCCAAGATCGCGCTACCCGAGCAGCGCTACGAACAACGCCGCGGCGCCCTGAAATTGCTCGTGCTCGGCGGCAGCCAGGGCGCGCAGAGCCTGAACGCGGCGCTGCCTGAAGTGCTGCGCCGGCGCGGCACCAAGCTGCCGGTCGAAGTGCGCCATCAATGCGGCGAGGCGCATTTCGACAAGGCGCGCAATGCGTACCTGGCCGCCGGCATCGATGCGCAGGTCGTGCCGTTCGAGAAGGACATGGCCGGCGCCTACGCCTGGGCGGACCTGGTGATCTGCCGTTCCGGCGCGCTGACGTTGGCCGAACTCGCCGCCGCGGGCGCGCCATCGATCCTGGTGCCGTTCCCGCACGCGGTGGACGATCACCAGACCAAGAACGCCGAAGCGATGGTCGCCGCCGGCGGTGCCCTGCTCGTTACCGAAGGTGCGGATTTCGCCGGGCGCCTGGGCAAGGCGGTCGAATCCATCGGCGACCGCGCGCGGCTGCTTGCCATGGCGAAGGCAGCGCGCACGCTGGCCAAACCCGACGCCGCCGCGCGCATCGCGCAGGTGTGTCTGGAGGTGGCGAAATGACGCCGCGCCGCCTGACCACGCACGCTGACATCATGACGGATTTCCGGCGCGTGCATTTCGTCGGCATCGGTGGCGCCGGCATGAGCGGGATTGCCGAGGTGCTGCACAACCTCGGCTACGCCGTGTCGGGTTCCGATCGCGGCGAGTCCGCGGCGACGCGGCGCCTCGCCGCTCTGGGCATACAAATCCACAAAGGGCACGCTGCCGCCAACGTGGCCGACGCCGACGTGCTCGTCGTCTCCAGCGCGATCGCGCCGGACAACCCCGAGCTTGCCGCCGCGCACGCTCGCCGCGTGCCGGTGGTGCCGCGTGCGGAAATGCTCGGCGAGCTGATGCGCTTTCGCCGCGGCATCGCCGTCGCCGGCACGCACGGCAAGACCACGACGACGAGCCTGGTCGCGTCGGTTCTGGCCGAAGCGGGGCTTGATCCCACCTTCGTGATCGGCGGCCAGCTCATCGCCGCCGGCGCGAACGCGCGCCTGGGCAGTGGCGAATTCCTGGTCGCGGAAGCCGACGAATCCGACGGCTCGTTCCTGCTGCTCAATCCGGTCGTCGCCATCGTCACCAACATCGACGCCGATCATCTGGAAAACTACGGCGGCGATTTCGAGCGCGTGAAGAAGGCATTCGCCGATTTCCTGCACCGCCTGCCGTTCTACGGCGTGGCCGTGCTGTGCGTGGATGACGCCAATGTGGCGGAACTGGCTCGCGACACGGCGCGGCGCACGCTCACCTACGCGATCGATGCGGCGGCCGACGTGCGCGCCAGCGGCGTGCGCCAGGAGGGCGCGCGCATGCATTTCGACCTGCACCTGCCTGGAGCTGCGCCACTGGCGGTGGTATTGAACGCGCCGGGCCTGCACAACGTCCGCAATGCACTTGCGGCAGCAGCAGTGGGTTGGCAACTCGGCGTCGCCGCGGATGCCATTGCACGTGCGTTCACGAATTTCCAGGGCGTGGGCCGGCGCTTCCAGGCGCGCGGCGAGATCGCCATCGACGACGGCAAGGTGCTGCTGGTCGACGATTACGGCCACCATCCGCGGGAACTGGCGGCGGTGTTTGCCGCCGCACGCGGCGGCTGGCCGCAGCGCCGCCTCGTCGTCGCGTTCCAGCCGCATCGCTACACGCGCACGCGCGACCTGCTCGACGATTTCGCCGCCGTGCTTGCCGAGGCCGATGTGCTGGTGCTGACGGAGGTCTATCCCGCCGGGGAGTTGCCGATCGCGGGCGCCGACGGTCGCGCGCTGGCGCGTGCGGTGCGCGTGCGCGGCAAGGTCGATCCGGTTTTCGCGGAGCATCCGCGCGAACTCAAGAATGTACTGCCGGCACTGCTGCGCGACGGCGACCTGCTCCTGGTGATGGGGGCGGGCGACATCGGCGCGGCGGCGAACGATATCGCTGCCGTCGGGACGCTGAAAAGTGGAAGGGCGAACTGACATGCGCATTACGGATGCCAGGCAATTCGGGCGCGTCGCGGTGGTCATGGGCGGCAATTCCGCCGAGCGCGAAGTGTCGCTGGATTCCGGCCGCAACGTGCTCGCCGCACTCAAGGCGCGCGGCGTCGACGCGCATGGCATCGACGGCATCCCGGCCCTGCTCGATGCGCTGCGCGCGGGGCACTTTGCGCGCGTGTTCAACATCCTGCATGGCCAGCACGGTGGTGGCGAGGACGGCGTGCTGCAGGGTGCGCTCGAATCGCTGGGCGTGCCGGTCACCGGTTCCTCGGTGCTCGGCTCGGCGCTGTCGATGGACAAGGTGCGCAGCAAGTGGGTATGGACTGCGCTTGCCCTGCCCACGCCGAAGTTTGTGCCGTTGCCGCGTGGCGGCGATGTGCACGCGGCCGCACGCCAGATCGGGTTTCCGCTCATCGTCAAACCCGCTTGCGAAGGATCCAGCGTCGGTGTGAGCCGCGTGTTCGCGGGCGCCGATCTCGACGATGCGGTGAAGTTGGCGGCGAGATATCCGGGGCCGATGCTGGTGGAGCAGCTGATCGAAGGCGACGAATTCACGGTGGCGGTACTGGAACACGAAGCGCTGCCCAGCATCAAGATCGTGCCCAAGGGCGAGTACTACGACTACAACGCCAAGTACATCGCCGAGGATACGCAGTACATCTGCCCGGGCCTCGCGGGGGACGCCGAGGCCGAACTGCGCGCACTGGCCCTGGCCGCTTTCGATGCGCTCGGCTGCAGCGGGTGGGGCCGCGTCGACGTGATGCGCGATCACGTCGGGAAATTCTTCCTGCTTGAGGTGAACACCGCACCTGGAATGACCAGCCACTCGCTGGTGCCCAAGGCCGCGCGTGCGGTCGGCATCGATTTCGAGGAGCTGTGCTGGCGCATCCTCGAGACGAGCTTCGGCGACGGGGTCGCGCCATGAGCAGCCGATTCCTGCTCAAGACCGTATCGTGGCTGATCGCGCTCACCTTGATCGTGCTGC
>DASTAL010000140.1:0-13195 GCA_035712685.1 Rudaea sp.
GATTGCCGCATCGTGGAGAAATCCCCGGCATGGAATCCGCAGGCGATGTTCGCCGAGGTGATCCACGGCATCACGCCGGCGTCGTCGCCCATCGTCCAGGTGCCGAAGGATTCGCCGAGGTCGCAATTGAGGTCGATATTCTTCATTGCAGACGATCCCGAATGGTTCTTGCCAACGCCACCAGCGCGCGTTCGCGCTCAAGATAGCGTGTTTGCGCGGCGCCGAGCGACATCGGCGCAAAGCGCACGCTGTCGCCGGGCCGGCATTGCGCGAGGCGTGGCAGCTCGACGGCGGGAACGTGGCCGATGCGCGGATAGCCGCCGCAAGTCGGCGCCTCGGCCATCAGCACGATGGGATCGCCGCTTGGCGGCAGTTGCACGGTGCCGGGAACGACCGCGGCGGAAACCAGTTCCAGCGGCGCACGCAGTTCCAGCCGCGCCTCGCGCAGGCGCAGGCCCATGCGGCTGGAATCGCCGCCGATGCGGAACGTCGCTTGGAACAGCGTGTGCCGGGCGGAGTCGGTCAGTTGGGTGAAATGCGCGCCTTCGATCATGCCGATGGGATTGTGCGGGTCCAGCTCGAACCACGGGCGCGGATTGAGGGACCAAGTCGCTGGAGAGACGCCGCGATTGTCGGAACGCGCCGTGAGTGGGCGTGCCAAAAGATTGCGCAACAGTTTTTGCGACTGTTGCTGTGTGTCTCCCGGAATCGGCAGCACGTCGCCTGCCGCCAGCGCATGCCCGAGCCCGGCGCCGATATCGGCGCTGCGACTGGCGATGATCTTGTCGCCGCCGATGCCGCCGGCAACGGCAAGGTATGCATACGCGCCGCGTGCCATCGTGCCGAAAGCGATCTCGGTTCCCGATCTGACGGCCACGGGGCGCCACATCGGCAGTCCGTCCAGGGTGGCACCGGTGAGTGCGACGACGCAATCGGCGTCGAAGCGCAGGCGCGGGCCGCGCAGAGTGATTTCCAGCGCGGCGGCATCGTCCGCGTTGCCGACGAGCAGGTTGGCCAGTCGCCGCGAGACATCGTCCATTGCACCGGACGCGCCGACGCCGAGCGCGGCGAAACCGTGGCGGCCGCCATCCTGCACGCTGGTCTGCCAGCCGGGAGCGAGAACCGCGATGCTCATTGCGCAATAAACTTCACGCGCATGCCCGGCTTTAGCAGGGCCGGCGGATCGCGCGCAGGATCGAACAGGTGCAGCGTCGTGCGCCCGATCAGGTGCCAGCCACCCGGCGTTTCGCGCGGATACACGCCGGTCTGCGCGCCGCCGATAGCGACGGATCCGGTCGGCACGCGCGTGCGCGGTGTCGCGCGGCGCGGCATGTGCAGGGCCGGGTCCAGGCCGAGCAGATACGGAAACCCGGGCGTGAAGCCGAGCATGGCGACGCGGTATTCCGCTGCGCTGTGGCGCGCCACGACCTCTGCTTCGGACAACCCGGCATGCGCGGCGACATCGGCGAGGTCGGCCCCGTATTTGCCGCCGTAGGTTACCGGAATCTCGATGCTGCCCGCGTCGCCCGTGGCATCGGATGAGGCATTGTCTACAAGTATGCGCAGGCGTTCGGCGACGCGATCGAAAGGCGGTTGTGCCGGGTCGGCGCTGGTCCAGGCTTCCGGCTCGTAGCGCACGCACACGCTGGCGTAGGCGGGCGCGATGTCCACGATGCCGGGAAGCCGGGCATCTTCGAGCGCACGCGCGATTGCCAGTGCCCGCGCATTGATCGTGGCGTCGATGATTTCGCCGCAGTGAATCAGCGCGGCGCAGTCGCCCAGCGGTTCGATGCGCGGCGGATTCATGCGCCGGGCGTCTCCAGCGCGCGTCGCATGGCCGCGAGGCGTTGCGGCAGCGCGTCGGTTGTGTATGGCTCGCGTTCGCCGAATCCCCACACCGGCCGCGGCCAGGCCGCGTCGCTCGCGCGGCGCGCAATCACGTGCACATGCAGTTGCGCGACCACGTTGCCGAGTGCGGCGATGTTGAGTTTGTCGGGTTTTTCAAGGGTGTGCAGAACGCGTGCGCAGCGGTCGATCTCGGCGAGCAGGCGTTGTTGATCGCCCGTGCCGAGATCGGTGAGTTCGCGCAGATTCGCCCGCCGCGGCACGAGGATCAGCCACGGAAAACGCGCATCGTCCATCAGCAGCACGCGCGTGAGTTCGAGGTCGCCGACGCGGTGCGTATCCCCGGCCAGGCGTGGGTCGAGGACGAAATCCTTGTCGTCGCGCATGCTCAGGCCAGATGCTTCGCGAACAGCGCCAGCGTGCGTTCGAGTGCGAGTTTCGCCGCCGCCGCGTTGTAGGCGTGCGGATCGGCGTCGCGGTTGAAGGCGTGGCCGCAATGCTCGTACACGTACACCGGCGCATCCGGCCAGGCTGCACGTTGCTTGGCGATGGCTTCGGGCGGAATCGACGGATCGTCCGCGCCGAAGTGGAAGATCGCCGGCGCCTTGAGCGGCTGGTCGAGGAATCCGACGTTGCGCCCGCCGTAGTAGCTCGATGCCGGCAGGCCCAGCACCTGCGCCGCGCGCAGCGCCACGGTCCCGCCCCAGCAATAGCCGACCACGCCGACCTTGCCGCTGGAGCGGATTGATTCCGCCGCGCTGGCGACCGCCTCGACGGCGCGATCCAGGCCGACTTCCATCGCCAGGTCGCGGCCCTTGTCGATGCCGGCCTTGTCGTAGGCGAGTTCGACGTCGTTCTCGACGTAATCGAAGAAGGCCGGTGCGATTGCCGTGTAGCCATGCGCGGCGTAGGCGTCGGCGACGCTGCGGATGTGGGCATTGACGCCGAAGATTTCCTGCACCACCACCACACCGCCTTTCGGTTTGCCGGCGGGTTTGGCCAGGTAAGCGCCGATACAGTGCATGCCGGCCGTATTGAGTTTGATGCGCTCGCCCATGATCGTGCCCGCCGCAGAAACCGCACCCAGCGTATCCCCGCGCGCCGACTTGTCAACCACTCACGCTCAAGCGGAATGTACGACAACGCGATTGCGTCCCGCCGACTTGGCCCTGTACAAGGCCTTGTCCGCTGCTTCGATCAGTTGCTCCATGCGCGCCGGATGCGGCAGCTGCCGGAGCATGCTGATGCCGATGCTGATCGTGGCGGCCTCCGGCTGGCCGCGCAGGAACGTGGCCAGCGTCTCGGCGACGCGCGTGCGCAAGCGTTCGGCCAGTGCGTGCACGCCGGCGACATCGCAGCCGTCGGTCACGACCATGAACTCCTCGCCGCCGTAGCGGCCGATGATGTCTTGCGCGCCCAAATGGTCGCGCAGCGTTTGCACGCCGGCGACCAGGACACGATCGCCAAATTGGTGTCCGTGCGTATCGTTGATCTGCTTGAAGTTGTCGAAGTCGATCAGCAGCATGGCCAGTCCGGCGCCATCGCGGGCGCTGTCGCGGAGTCGCGTCTCGATCCGATCCAGCAGGTGCCCGCGATTGAACACGCCGGTCAGCGGATCGGTGATGGCCGCCTGATACAACTCACCCGCTTGTTGTTGCAGGCGCTCGTTCGCATCGCTGAGTGCCGAACGCTGGGTCTCGATCTGCCTGTTGCGCAGGGACAGGGCCCGATTGAGCCGGCGCGAGTTCGTGAATCGCCAAGCCAGGATGGCAGCGAGTGCAAGCAGCGCCGCCAGCAGGGCGAGGCCGAAGTAGCGTTGCTGGAGTTGCTGTTGCAGGCGAACGGCCTGCAATTGGTTTTCTTTCCTGGCCAACGCCAGTTGTTGCTCGGCTTCGGCGCGTGCGTTCCGCGCCTGCATGGCCGCGACACGGCGGCTGGCGCCGGCGCCGATCAATTCCTCGCGCAAGGCCCCGCGTCGGCTTGCATAACTGAGTGCCGTTGCGCTGTCGCCGTCCAGAATCGCCAAATGTTCGCCAAGGTCATAGGCCTCCACCAGTCGCGACTTGAAGCGAGTGGAATCGAGCTTCTGCATGGCCTGTCGCAGTTTTGCCCGTGCGTCGGCGCGATCTCCCTGGACGAGCGCCGCCTTGGCCAATGCCAGCAGGCTGCGCGCGATGATTTCGTGCTGGTCCAGCGCGCGGCCCATGGCGAGTGCGGTCCGCAGCGGGGCGACGGCCTCGGCGGGACGATTCAGGCCGAGCAACGCGCGCCCGATTTCCAGTTGCTCGAAGGCCGTCCCGGGCGTGTCGCCCAGTACCTCGTCCAGTGCGAGCGCCTCGCGGGCCAGGTCCAGCGCCCTGGCGTGGTCAAGCGTGTCGTTCAGGAATCCGGCGTAGCTGCCGTACACCTCGGCATAGCGACTCGGATTGCCGTTGCGGCTGGCCTCGGCGATGGCTTTTTCGAAATAGCTTTGCGCCGATGCCGGGTCGTCGAGGTCGCGATAGAGTTGCGCGAGGTTGCGATAGGTAATCGCCACGCGCCTGCCAAGGCGCTCATCGATGGCGACGGCTTGCAGTTGCAGGTCGAGTGCCTGCGCATATTCGCCGCGGTCGCGATGGATGTTGCCCAGATACGTCAGCGCGCGCGCAGTGACGGCATCGTCGTGCAGCGCGCGCGCCATGTCCAGCGCGCCTTGTTCGCGATTGCTCGCCGCATCGAGGTCGCCACGGTGGCGATCCAGTTGGCCGCGATACACTGCCGCGTACATGTCCAGACGCTTGCTGCCGCTGGTTTTCGCGAACTCCTCCAACTGCTGGGCGAGTTGCTGGACGAGTACGTAGTCGCCGTTGACCAGCGCGTTCTCCGCGCGCGTGGTGATCACCTCACTGGCGTCCGCGATGGCGCCTGCGCGCGTGAGCAGTGCCTGCGCGCGGGCGGCATGCGTGTCGGCAAGCTTTTGCGCGTTGAACACCGATTCCAGCAAGGCAACCCGGCACTCGAACGCTGCGTGCGCCAATGGCGGCAGCGCGCCGACGAAGGCGGGCGCAAAAACCTGGTAGGCGTGTTCGATCCGCGCAGCGACAAATTGCATGGTCGCGACGGCATTGGCGCGCGGATACGAAATCGGATTGGCCGTGTCGTTCGCGAGCGCGGCGATGGACAACAGGCAGGTTGCGAACACCAGCCATCGCGCATGCCACGGGGTCACGCCTGCTTTCATCGGATCAGCCCTGTTTGCTCCGACCGCGGTTCCCCAGTGAAACCGCAAACAACGCGAGTGTAAGCCACGTGTCCCTGCAGGGGCAAAACGGTTCGCGTTGGCTTGTGGTGGCGTCCGGCGAGTATTCGCCGCGGCGTATCCGCGCGCGCCGTTTCTTCAGCGCGACTTCAGGCGGCGTGCACGACCACGCGGTTGCGTCCGGCCGACTTCGCCGCATACACGGCCTTGTCGGCGGCTTCGATCATGCTTTCCAGCCGCACGGGTGCCGGCAGGCGCGAAAGCAGGGCGATGCCGATGCTCACCGTAACGGCGCCGTTCGCCTCCGGCAGAAAACCCGCCATCGCCTCGGCGACGCGTTCGCGCAGGCGCTCGGCCACCTGGGTGGCATTCATCGCATCGCGGCCGCTGATCACCGCGACGAATTCCTCGCCGCCGTAGCGTCCGAGCAGATCGCCGGGCTCCAGCCACTGGCGCAGGGTCTGCACGCCGGCGACCAGCACCCGGTCGCCGTACAGATGCCCGTGCGCGTCGTTGATGCGCTTGAAGTGGTCGAAATCGATCAGCAGCGCGGCCAGTTCGCCGCCGTTGCGCGCGCAGTCGGCGATGCGCGCGTCGAGCTGGCGCATCAGGTGGCCGCGATTGGATACGCCGGTGAGCGGATCGCTGATCGCGGCCTGGAACAGTTCGTCGGCCTGTTGTTGCAGGCGATCGTTAGCGTGGCTCAATGCCGCGCGCTGCGATTCGATCTCGGCGTTGCGCAGCGCGAGTGCGCGATTGAGCCGGCGCACGCCGGCGAAGCGCCATGCCAGGAGAATCGCAACGGCGGCGAGGCCACAGGCGATGATGACGACGTAATTGCGCTGCAAATGCTGTTGCGCCAGGCGCGTGGATTGCAGCTGGTTTTCCTTGGTGGCCAGCGCAAGCTGCTGGTCGGCGGCGGTGCGTGCGTACTGGCTTTCCAGTGCCGCCAGGCGCCGGCTCGCGCGGGTGCCGAGCAAGTCTTCGCGCAAGATCGCGGCAGCATGCGCGAATTGCAGCGCCTGGGCGGGCTTGCCGATGGCCGTCGCGATCTTCTCGCGCAATTCGTTCACTTCGACCATCAGCGGCTTGTAGCGCTCGGTCTGCGGATCGGAGAATGCGGCCAGCAGCAATTTGTTCGCCTGCGCCGCGTCGCCGCGAGCGAGCGCAGTTTCGGCCAGCGAGACCTGGCTGTGCGCAATGATCTCGTGCTGGTTCAGCTCGCGTCCGATCGCCAGTGCCTCGTGCAGGCGTGCGTCGGCTTCGGCAAGGCGACTCAGGCCGAGCAGTGCGCGTCCGCTGTTGAGCAGGTCGAAGCCGACGGACGGACGGTCGCCGATCGCGCCGCTCACCGCCAGCGATTCTTCCGCGGCAGCGAGTGCCGGCGCGAATTCGCCGGAATCGACCAGATACCCTGCCCACGTGCCGAGCGTGGCGGCGTAGTTGGCGCTGTCACCGTGGTGGCGCGCGACGTCGAGCGCGCGCGTGAAATAGTTGCGTGCGGCAGTATCGTCGCCGAGATCGCGGTAAATCAGCGCCAGGTTGCGCAACGTCAGTTCGAGCTGGTCGTCGCTGCGTTCACGTATCGCCAGCGCCTGCCGGAACAGATCCAGGGCCGTGGCGTAGTCGCCGCGGTCGCGTGCGAGCGTGCCCAGGTTGGACAGGGCGGTGGCCGTACCGGCCTCCTGGCCGAGCGCGCGCTGCAGGGCCAGCGCGCGCTGCGCATGCGCCTGCGCATCGTCGAGGCGGCCACGGCGGCGCGCGACGACGCCGAGATATTCCTCGGCCGTCGCTTGCGCCCAGGGCAAGTCGGCACGCGTTGCGAGTTGCGCCAGGTCGTTGGACAACTGTTCGACGCGATCGTAATGGCCGGTGAGGATGGCGATTTCGCCGAGATCGACGGCCGCCGCTGCCGCGTCGTCCGCATCGTTCAATGTCGTTGCGGCCGCGTGCGCGCGGTGCAGATGGGTCTCCGCGCTGGCGTAGGCGTCCAGCGCCATGAACACCCCGCCGAGCAGGCGCTGGAACTTGATTGCGCCGTACGGGCCGATGAGTGCGGGGATCGCCGGTGTCAGCGGCGTGATGTTGCGCTCGATGGCGGCCGCGAGTCGCTGCGAATCGGCCGCGGCCAGCGCGCGTGGATAGGTCCCGGGGGCGCCCAAGGCGTCGGCAAACGCGGCGGCGGACAACAGACATGCCGCAAACGCCAGCCACCGCGGATGGTTCGAAGTCAGGCCAGTCTGCATCGGATCAGCCCTGTAAGCTCCGACCGCGGTTCCCCAGCGAAACCGCAAACCGGCCAAGTGTAAACTACGCGCCCTTGCAGGAGCAAAAACGGTTCGCGCATGTCCCAAGCCTCGCCCAAAGTCGGTTTCGTCAGCCTCGGCTGCCCCAAGGCGCTGGTCGATTCCGAGCGCATCCTGACCCAATTGCGGGTGGAGGGCTACGAGATCGTGCCGAGCTACGGCGCGGCAGATGTCGTCGTCGTTAACACCTGCGGCTTCATCGATGCCGCGGTGACCGAGTCGCTGGACGCGATCGGCGAGGCACTGGCCGAAAACGGCAAAGTCATCGTCACCGGTTGCTTGGGCAGGCGTGCCGAAGTGATCCGTGAGGCTCATCCCGACGTGCTCGCCATCACCGGTCCGCAGGACTACGCGAGCGTCATGACGGCGGTGCACAAGCAGGTGCCGCGCAAGCACGATCCGCACCTGGACCTGGTGCCGGCCCAAGGCATCAAGCTCACGCCGAAGCACTATGCCTACCTGAAGATTTCCGAAGGCTGCAACCATCGCTGCACCTTCTGCATCATCCCGTCGATGCGCGGCGACCTGGTGTCGCGGCCGGTCGACGAGGTGCTGATCGAGGCCGAGAAACTGGTCAAATCCGGCGTGCGCGAATTGCTCGTCATCTCGCAGGATACGAGCGCCTACGGCGTAGACGTGAAATACGCGGCGCGTGAATGGCATGGGAAATCGTATCGCACGCGCATGACCGAACTGTGCACGGGACTTGCCGAACTCGGCGCCTGGGTGCGTTTGCACTATGTCTATCCGTATCCGCACGTGGACGAGGTCATTCCGCTGATGGCGGAGGGCAAGATCCTGCCGTATCTCGACATCCCGTTTCAGCACGCCAGTCCGCGCATCCTCAAGCTGATGAAGCGTCCGGGCTCCAGCAGCAAGGTGCTGGAGCGCATCAAGGCGTGGCGGGACATGTGTCCGGATCTCACGATACGCAGTACTTTCATCGTCGGCTTTCCCGGCGAAACCGAAGCCGAGTTCGAGGAACTGCTCGCGTTCCTCGACGAAGCACAGCTCGACCGCGTCGGTGCGTTCGCGTATTCGCCGGTGGATGGCGCGAAAGCGAACGAGCTACCCGATCCGGTTGCAGAAGAAGTCAAGCAAGAGCGCCTCGAACGCTTCATGGCGAAACAGGCGGCGATCAGCGCGGCCAAGCTCGAATGCAAGATTGGCAAGACGCTGAAGGCGCTGGTCGATCACGTCGACGGCGAAGGCGCGATCGCCCGCACCAGCGCCGATGCGCCCGAAATCGACGGCCTGCTGCGCATCCGCGACGGCCAGAAACTCAAGCCCGGCCAGCTCGTGGAGGTGGTGGTCGAGGCGGCCGACGAGCATGACCTGACGGGGCGAGTCTCGGCCTGATCGCGATGCGCTTCGTCGCCCCGGCGCGGGATGCGGTCGATGCGGACGTCTTCCTGCGCCCGCCGCTGTCGCAGTGGAGCGGATATGCGGACCTGTTGCGCGGCGACTGGCCAGGCATGGTCGCGCTGAACGCGTGTATGCCCGACGTGTCGGTTCGCTTCGTTGCGCAGACCCCCGAACTGCTTGCCGACGGTCTGCATTACGAACAACGCATTTTCGAACGCGGCGAAATTGCCACGCGCGAGCGCAACTGGCACGACCTGCTCAATGCGCTGGTCTGGCTGCGCCATCCACGGCTCAAACGCGCACTCAACGCACGACAGGTTGCCGAGATTGCACGTGTCGGCACAAAGCAGCGCAGTCGCGTGCAGCAGGCGCTGACGCATTTCGACGAGGCCGGCATCATTGTCGCGCTGCGCGATCCGGCCTTGCTCGCACGGTGGGATTTGCACGATTGGCCCGGCTTGTTCTGGCGCGAGCACGCGGCATGGTCGGATGGCCGCATCGAGGTCATCGTCTTCGGCCATGCGCTGCTCGAACACGCACTCAAACCCGCGCAGATGCTGACCGGCAAGGCGCTCGCCGTTGTATTGGCGCAAAAAGCAAATGTGGAAAATGCGCTGGATGCCACGGTGCAGGCCATTCGCGACTCCCATGTGTTGAACGATCCGCAGGAACTGCGGCCCTTGCCCCTGTCCGGCATTCCGGGCTGGCATGCGGGCAACGACGATGAAGGCTTCTATCGCAAGGCACCTTGTTTCATGCCGCTGCGGGCGGGGCGCATGTACCCGCGCCCGTTGGGAAACGACAACTTGCATCCATGCATTTGATGTATTAGCATCAAAACATCTAGTGCGATGATGAGGAGTGACCCATGCGCACCACATTGGATATCGACGACGACGTGTTGCTCGCGGCCAAGGAAATCGCCCGGCGCAACGGCGAAACCGCCGGGCAGGTGGTTTCCGAGTTGATGCGTCGTGCGCTGACACAGACGGTCGTTTCTTTCGAAGTTCGCGAACCCAAAGAGAGTTACGGATTCCGTCCGTTTCCCGCCGGTGGGCGCGTGGTCTCGAATGCGCAGGTCGACAAGCTGCGCGAGGACGAGGGCGTCTGATGCGGGCACTGCTCGACGTCAATGTATTGATCGCGCTGCTCGATGCATCGCACGCGCATCATGCGCGAGCCATGGATTGGCTGCGCGAAAACATCCGTCACGGCTGGGCTTCGTGTCCGCTGACGCAGAACGGTTGCGTGCGTGTACTGGCGCAGGCGAACTACCCGAACTGCGTGCCGGCCGTACAGGCGGCTGCGCGTCTGCGCGAGGCCGTGCGCACTGTGCATCATGCGTTCTGGGCGGACGAACTTAGCCTGCTCGACGACGACTTGTTCAATTGGACGCACCTGCTCGGACCGCGCCAGCTCACTGACGCCTATCTGCTCGCACTGGCGGTCCGGAACAAGGGCCGTTTCGTCACCCTCGATGGCCGCGTGCCGCTCGCCGCCGTGCCGGGCGCTGCGGCGAAACATCTCGTGACGATCTGAAAGTCCGTATCTCGACATAAGTCCGGATCGCCCAGCGAAGGGCTGAAAACTACCGGTCTTGTCTTTCGGTCAGGCTGGCGCATAATTTTCCGCCGAGCGCACCTTCGATGCGTTTGCAGGCCTGTCGATCCAGTCATTCGGACTCATTAGGGGATTGCCAATGTTCGCTTTCCGATTCTTCATCCGCGGTTGGGTCGCATTGCTGGTATTGACGTTGGCCTGCTTGTCGAACGCGTCAGCCTTTCCGGTCACATGGACGTTGAGTGGCGTGACGTTCACCGATGGCGGCACCGCGAGCGGATATTTTGTCTACGACGCCGACACCAATACCTTTTCAGAAGGATCGATATCGGTCGCAGGCGGCAACACCGCGACCTTCGCGCCGGTGACCTACGGCGGTCCATGGAACCAACTGACCGTCAACGCTCAAAATGGGTTCTACTCTTGGAGGCCAGGCTTCGGCATCTATCTGTGGATCGACACAGCTGGCCTCAGTGATTCGGGTGGCACGGTGGCGCTGAGCACCCAGTCCTACGAATGCACGAATTGCGGGTCCATTCGATATGTGTCCGCCGGCAACGTGGTTGGCACCCCAACGCCGAATTTCACGAGCGCCGCTGCGGCAACGTTTGCCGTCGGCGTGCCGGGTTCATTCACGGTGACCACGACGGCGGCCACGAGTGTGTCGATGACCGGCAGCCTGCCGTCCGGCGTGACCTTTACCGACAACGGCGACGGCACGGCGACGCTGGCCGGCACACCTGCCGCTGGCAGCATCGGTACTTATGCGCTCACGTTGACCGCGAGCAATGGCGTGCCGCCGGATGCGACGCAGAATTTCACGCTCACGATTGATCAGGCGCCTGCCATCACGAGTGCGAATGCAGCGACATTCACCGTTGGCGCGGCGGGTTCGTTCGCGGTGACCACGACGGGATCTCCCGTGCCGGGATTGAGCGAAGTCGGTACGCTGCCCTCGGGTGTGACCTTCGTGGATAATGGCAACGGCACGGCGACGCTGGCGGGCACGCCGGCGGCGGGCAGCGACGGTACGTACGCGCTGACGTTGACCGCGAGTAATGGCATCGCACCGGATGCGACGCAAGCTTTCACGCTGATCGTGAGCGCGCCGCCCGCCGTGAGTCCCACACCCACGCTGACTTGGCCGGGTGGAATCGTGCTGTTGCTGATGTTGCTGGCGGCGGTGTTTTACGTTGAACGGCGGATGCGCTTCGTCCGCTAGTCGCTGGCGTAGCTGACCGCGACGACCACGAATCGGCGCAGGCCTCCCGGCAGCTGCGCCTCGAATTCGTCGGTTATGCGTTTCTTCAGCGCCGCGCGTGCCAGCGGCGAGTCGATGCTGATGTGGCCCAGGGCAGCATCGGTTTCGTCCGGGCCGACGATGCGGTAGCGGTGCGTGTTGCCGTCGTCGTCCTCGATCTCGAACCACGCGCCGAAAAAGATCGCGGATGTATCGGTCGGCCGGGCATCGACCACGCGCAGCGTCTCCAGTCGTTTGCCGAGATAGCGCACGCGGCGGTCGATCTCGCCGAGTTGCTTCTTGCGATACGTATACTCGGCGTTCTCCGAGCGATCGCCCTCGGCGGCAGCGGCGGCCAGCGCCTTGACCACTTCGGGCCGGCGCACCCGCCACAGTTCGTCGAGTTCGGCTTTGAGCCGGCGATGTCCGTCCGCGGTGACGATCGCGGTGGAGGCGGCTTGCGGCGCGCGCCAGCGGCTCATGACGGGGGTTTGGCTGGCGTCGCGGCCAGCTTGTCGAGAAACGCGAGGTAGGCGTCGACTTGCGGAATCACCGGATCGTCCGGAAACGCCACCTTGATCTGGTTGAGCATCGCACGTGCCTGCATTTCCTTGTTCATGCGCTCGGCCCACAGTTTCGCGGCGAGCAGGTAGTTGCGGCCGATATCCGGATGGTTGCGGAAGCGCTTGTGGAAGCCGGCGAGCAGTCCGAGCGCAATCTGGGTCTGGCCGGCGTCGGCGGCGCCGTGGGCGAGGCGGGTGACGTCCTCGGCCTTGTCCAGCGCAAACGCGGGATCAAGCAACTGGCATTCGCGCGCCACGTCGATGGCACGGCGATCCTGGTTCTGCGCCAAAAGTACAGGGATGTACTTTTTTCCGTGCGCCGCGAGTTCGGCCTTGTCGCCGTCCTGGCGCAGCCAGTGCCGGTACTCGTCGTGCACCGGCAACAAATCGGCATGCGCGGCGAGTTCATCGCGCAGCAAGGCGACCGCACCGCGCACGTCGCCGCCCGCGGCGCGCGCCCGCGCGGCGTCGAGGATCGCGCGCGACTTGTCCGTGTGCGGCACTTCGTCCTGCAGTTCCAGATGTCCGGCGTAGCCGAGCTCATCGCGGTGCTCGTGGATCACGCTGCCGATGAGGTGGAAGTTCACGATCATCAGGTAATCGACGATCAGCCAGACCAGCAGTGGTCCGACCGGCCAGGGGATCTGCGCAGCGATCGTTGCGGCGAACACGCTCTGCGCGACCAGCGCGGCGCAGAAAAATCCGACCAGCACGAAATAATGTCCGCCGACGCGCGAGGCGATCATCAGCCAGATCAGCGGGTTGAGCGCGCGGGCCATGCCTTCTTCCAGCGCCAGGATCGTCACCATCGCCGGCATCGCGGCCATCAGCGCGATGCCGACGATCAGCGCGGCCAGCACGCCCCACCACATCGCGATCAGGACGAGCGCGGCTTCGACCAGCAGCAACAGCAGCACGGCGTAACGACCGAGTTCGTCGCTGACCGTGAAACTGATCTCCGGCGCCTCGCTGCGGCCGTTCGCGCTCCAGCGCAATACCTCGAATGCATACTTGAAGAATCCGGCCCAGACGATCAGATCGAAGATCCAGCCGACGATGCCGGGGATCAGGCGCACGA
>DASTAL010000141.1:0-3405 GCA_035712685.1 Rudaea sp.
ATCCGCGCAGACGCCATCGGCAACGAGTTGCTTCGCATACAGCTCGCGCGCCGTCGGGCGCGCGCGAATGATCTGGTACATCAGCGGCTGCGTCGCGGCCGGTTCGTCGGCTTCGTTGTGGCCGTGGCGGCGGTAGCAGACCAGGTCGATGACGACGTCGCGCTTGAACGTGGCGCGAAAATCGAAGGCGAGGCGCGCACAGAACACCACCGCTTCCGGATCGTCGCCGTTCACATGCAGCACCGGCGCGTTGACCATCTTGGCGACGTCGGTGCAGTAAAGCGTCGAGCGCGCATCGTGAGGATCGGAAGTCGTGAAGCCGATCTGGTTGTTGATGACGATATGGATCGAACCGCCGACGCCGAAGCCGCGTGCCTGCGACATGTTGAGGAGTTCCATGTTGACGCCTTGTCCCGCGAGGGCGGCGTCGCCGTGGATCAGCACGGGCAACACTTGCTCGCGGTTCGCGTCCTTGCGCCGCGTCTGGCGCGCGCGCACGGAACCGGCGACCACCGGATTGACGATTTCCAGGTGCGAGGGGTTGAAGGCGAGGGCCAGATGCATGGTGTGGCCGGCGGTCTTCACGTCGGCGGAAAATCCCATGTGGTATTTCACGTCGCCCGAGTGCGCGGGGTCGTCGATGTGCTCGAACTTGCCCTCGAACTCCGCGAAGAGTTTCTGCGGCGCCTTGCCGAGCGTGTTGACCAGCACGTTCAGGCGCCCGCGATGGGCCATGCCGATGACCATGTCGCGCACGCCGTCCTCGCCGCCGCGGCGCACGATTTCATCGAGCAGTGGTATCAAACTGTCGCCGCCTTCCAGCGAAAAGCGTTTCTGGCCGACGTATTTGGTGTGAAGATAGCGTTCGAGACCTTCGGCTTGAGTCAGCAATTCCAGGGTGTGCTTGCGCTCGTCCGCCGACAGGCCGAACTGTCCGGCCGCGGCTTCCAGGCGTTCGTGTACCCAGCGCCGCTGCTCGGTGTGGCTGATGTGCATGAACTCCGCGCCGATGGACGTTGCGTAAGTTGCTTTCAGGCGCGCGATCAGGTCCTTGAGCTTGAGCTTCTGCGGACCGGCCAGCGCGCCGGTGGCGAACTCGGTTTCCATGTCGGCTGTGGAAAGACCGTGGAACGCGGGCTCCAGATCCGGCGCCGGCAGCTTTTGCGCCATGCCGAGCGGATCGAGGTCGGCGGCCAGATGTCCGCGCGAGCGATAGGCCGTGACCAGTTTGAGCACCGCCGCCTGTTTTTGCGCATGGGCGTCCGAAGTCGGCGCGGCGGCTGCGAAGGCGACGGCATGGCCGTTGCGCTGCTGTGCCGCCTCGATGCGCGCGATCGCGTCGGAATGTGGCACGTCGCCGGCCTGGCGGCCCTTGAACGTATCGAAATAGGCGCGCCATTCCGGCGCCACCGCGCTGGCATCGCGCAGCCAGGTCTCGTACAGGGATTCGATGAATCCGGCGTTGCTGCCGGAAAGCTGGGACGATGCCGCAAACTGCTGGATAAGACTCTGGCTCACGCTGGCCTGCCCCGTGGGGAATCGTGGCGTCCGCAAACGGGACGCAAGAAAGCGGAATTATACGCAAATCGGGGCGGATGTTGCGTTGCGCAAGAGGTGCTTCAGAGGTTCAACTGCCGCAGCTCCTCGCTGGGCTCGGCGCGTTCCCAGACCTGGTTGAAATATTCCAGCAGCTGGGCGTGGCGGCCGGGCGCGTAATTCACCGCCTCGCCCTCGAAACGCGTGGCGAGCGTGCGGAAGTAGTAGCCAGCCGCGTCGTTGAGCAGGAATGCGCTTGGATATTGCAGATCGTTGTCCTCGACCGGCGTGCGCAGCGTGAACACGCTGGTCAGGCGTTGCGCGAGAGTAATCAGGCGGTGGCCATGCGCGACGACGGTGCGCGGATCCTGGATGATGATGCGGATGCTTGCGCCGCGCCCTGAAACCGCCACGCGCTTGAGCGCTTCCAGGGCTGGTTCGTTTTCGAACAGGATCGGGTCGAGGTCGCGGGTATAGATGCACAGCTCGTGGCGCGTCGCTTCAATGAGGCGCAGGGTTTCGGCGGCCGCGTCCTCGCGCGACCCGATGGCGACGATGCGCCGTTCGGGCCGGGGCGAGATCAGCCGCGGCGGCGGCACGGCCAGCGGCGCCAGTTCACGGCGCATGTGGAAGTGCTTGATCGCGCACTCCTCGAACTCGTCGCCGAATTTGACGAAGCCGAATTTTTCGTAGAATGGCACCGCGTGCGTCTGTGCGTGCATTTCCAGTTCGCGATAGCCCAGCGCGCGCGCCTGTTCGATCAGCAGGTTCAGGATCGCCTCGCCGACGTGGCGCCCGCGCCAGTCGGCCAGCACGGCCATGCGACCGATTTTGCGTTCGGGCGTCAGACGGCCGGTGCCGATGGGATTGCCGGCATCGTCGCGCGCCAGTACATGCCGCGAGGTCGCGTCCAGGTCGTCCCATTCGTCCTCGCGCGGCACGTTTTGTCCGACGACGAACACCTGCTCGCGCACCGCGCGGCAGGCGTCGCGTTCGGCCGCGTTGTTCCAGTCGACGGGGGCGATGGTGAAGTCGGTGGGGATCATGGCGGCATTGTACGTATTTCCGTTCGCCCTGAGCGTAGGCGCAAAGCGCCGAAGTCGAAGGGCAGTGTTTCGACTTCGCTCGCTGCGCGAGCTACGCTCAACACGAACGGATTATTTGCAAATGCCCGCCATCGACCAGTGCCGCGAGAGTCGCCGCCCCGGATTTGCCGGCCATGCGAGCGAGAGCGACACCGTCGAATTCGTGGCGCGCACAAAGCGCCGTTGCCAGTGCCAGCGGACAATCGAATCGCTCGCCGGCGACGAACAGCGCTGCGCCGCGACCCGCGCGTATCCAGGCGAAGCGACTGAACGGATTGCGCAGCAGCCGCGACTTCGCCAGCTTCGCCGCGAGCCGTGCGGGCGCGAGCGGACGCGACGCCGGCAGCGCCGCATGCGCGCTGCGGTATCGGGTGATGAAGCGTCCGAACCAGTCGTGCAGTGTGGAAATATCCACATCTGAAAATTGCGGCATCGCAGCCCGCACGCGTGCAAGCGCGGCCATGTCAATCTCACCTGGTGCACGGACGGGACGCAAATCCGGGTCGGAGAAGCGGCGTTCCTCGCCCAGCGGCTCGGCCAGGAATTCGGCGAAGTCGAGCAGCAGTTCTGCCTGCGAGGGCGCGCGCATGCCGACGGAAAATGTCATGCACTCGCCAATGGCGGTGCCTTCGTGCGGCACGCCGGGCGGCAGGTACAGCGCATCGCCGGGATCGAGAATCCAGTCGTGCGTGGGCACGAATTCGCGCAGCAGCTTCAGTTCGGTGTCGGCGCGGAAGTCGACAGGTGCGATCGGGTCAGTACTGATGCGCCAGCGCCGTTGGCC
>DASTAL010000142.1:0-2999 GCA_035712685.1 Rudaea sp.
GAACTGCTGACCGCCGCGCCGGGTTCGGTGTCGCAAGTGCGCGAATCCGCGGCGCGGCTGGTGCGTTACGCCAAGGAAACCGGCACCAGCATCTTCCTCGTCGGCCACGTCACCAAGGAAGGCGGTATCGCCGGCCCGCGCGTGCTCGAGCACATGGTCGACGCGGTGTTGTACTTCGAGGGCGAATCCGGCTCGCGCTTCCGCGTGCTGCGCGCGTTCAAGAACCGTTTCGGCGCGGTCAACGAGCTGGGTGTGTTCGCGATGTCGGACAAGGGCCTGCGCGAAGTGCCGAATCCGTCGGCGATCTTCCTGTCCGCGCACGCCGGGCCGACGCCCGGCAGCGCGGTGATGGTCACGCGCGAAGGCACGCGACCACTGCTCGTGGAAGTGCAGGCGCTGGTCGATCAGTCGCCACTGGCCAATCCGCGCCGCGTGGCGCTCGGCCTGGAACAAAACCGCCTCGCCATGCTGCTTGCGGTGTTGCACCGGCATGGCGGCATGGCGGTCTACGACCAGGACGTCTTCGTCAACGTCGTCGGCGGCATCCGCGTGCAGGAAACTGCGGCGGATCTGCCCGTGCTGCTGGCGGTGCTGTCGAGCTTCCGCGACCGGCCCTTGCCGGACAAAACCGTCGCGTTTGGGGAAGTCGGACTCTCCGGCGAAATCCGCCCGGTGCCGAACGGCGAGGAGCGCCTGAAGGAAGCCGCGACGCACGGATTTCTCAAAGCCATCGTACCCAAGGCGAATGCGCCGAAGAAACCCCGGATCGGCGAAATGGAAATCGTGGCGGTGGAGCGTTTGAGCGAGGCGATCGACGCCGTGCGCTGAACGGCTAAGCTGTCAGCGCCTTCGTCGAAAGGCGCTTCGAATTTTCAACAACGGCAAGGGAGAAAAAATGAAATTGCGTAATGGATTGATTGCGACAGCGGCGGCATTGCTGGCGGCCTGCTCGTCGATGTCCACGATCACGGCGCACGATCCGGGAACCCGATTGCTGGTCAAAGGCAAAACGGTCGATTTGCCGGTGACGCAGAGCATGAAAGGCACGAGCTTCGGCAATTACGAGTTCAAGGCGACGAACGGGGACAATGCGTTCTACGGCATACTGCCGCTGAAATTCAAGGGCGGCCATCTCGCGGCCGATATCATCCTGTTCGCACCTGCAGCCTTCTTCAATTTGCGCCAGGCGTTCGCGTATTACGAGATCGACGTCAAGGATGGTGTAATCCGCTACAAGGAAAAAGCCGGCGATCCGTGGACTGAATACACGCCGAAAGCGGAAGAAGCCGCACATGCCAGGAGCTTCTACGAAGGCAATGCCGGTGCATCAGCCACCGCCTCACACTGACGACCGCAGGGCGCGATGTCGAGCCAGGACCTCGCGCTCAACCCAAAGCTGAAAGCTCGCGATTCAATATTTCCGGGTCGCCCAGATTCAATTCGACCAGGCGTTTCAATTCGGCGAAGCTGTCCAGGTCGATCTTCTGCCACTGGAAGCCGATGCGGTGCGGCATGATGTGCGCGGCGACGACGCCCATGCTGATGATCACCGAATTGTTGATGCGCAAGTCCATGCGATAACTGGACCCGACCTTGCCGTTCCAGCCCGGGGGGTGCTCGATGAGCACGCCCTTGAGCGAGATGTCGTCGAGCTTGCTCTCCCACATCGCCTTGTCCGAATACAGCTTCACCGTGCCTTCGAAGTGAAAGCGCTGGAAACGGCGGCGTTCGGCGTCATTGGCGGGCTTGCTCATGTGCGGATTCTGCACAGCGCGGGCGCCAGGATCAAGGCACGCGCTTGAGGACGAGTTCCAGCACGAAGCGGCTGCCGAAAAACGCGAGCAGCAACAGGGCCATGCCGGACAGGGTCATGCGCACCGCGCGACGGCCACGCCAGCCGTAGCGCCAGCGCCCGAGCAGCAGCGCGCCGAACACGATCCACGCGCAGATGCTGAGCACGGTCTTGTGGATCAGGTGCTGGGCGAAGACGTTGTCGACGAACAGGAAGCCGATGAGGATGGCCACGGTCAGCAGCACGAAGCCGGCGCCGATCATCTGGAACATCAGGGTTTCGGTCAGGGTCAGCGGCGGCAGGGCGGCGGCGATGCCGTCGAAGCGGCGCGCGCGCAGCGCGTGTTCCTGCAGCGCCAGCAGGATGGCCAGCACGGCGGCGACGCTGAGCACGGAAAATCCAAGCAGGGAAAAAATGACATGCAGCTTGATCTGCCAGTCGATCGGCAGCGGCTCAGTGTGCGGAGCGAGGAAGACGTCGATGGCCAGCAGGATCGCGGCGAGCGGAAAAACGATCGTGCCGAGTGCCGCCACCGGTCGCGCCAGGTTCACCAGCAGGCACAGCGCGGCGACGCAGCCGGCGACCAGCGACAGCGCGGCGAAGAAGTGCAGGTCCACGCCACCGCCATGCTGGCCGACGAGAATGGCGGCGTGTGTAAGCACCGCCACTGACGCTGCAATGAAGGCGATGGCACGCGGTCGGCGCGTGAACAGCCACGCCGAGATCAGGTACAGCACGGCGGAAACGGCGGCGAATAAAGGGATCGGCATGCGCCAAGTGTGGCATAGCGCGCGGCCGGATTGAAATGACGGGCGCTGGTATACTTCGCGCCCCCGCAGCAGCACATGCGTTTTCCGATCATGTTCGAATCCCTGAGCCAACGCCTTTCCTCCACCATCGAGCGCCTGCGCGGGCGCGCGCGCCTAACCGAGGCCAACATCCGCGAATCCTTGCGCGAGGTGCGCATTGCCCTGCTCGAGGCCGATGTCGCGCTGCCGGTGGTGCAGGCGCTGATCCAGCGCGTGCAGGTGCGCGCGGTCGGTCAGGAAGTTCTGAAATCGCTCACGCCGGGCCAGGCGCTGGTCAAGGTCGTGCGCGACGAACTGACCGCGGTGATGGGCACGGCGAATGCCGACCTGAATCTCGCCGCCGCGCCACCCGCGATCGTGCTGATGGCCGGCCTGCAGGGCGCGGGCAAGACGACGAC
>DASTAL010000143.1:0-7198 GCA_035712685.1 Rudaea sp.
TGTGCGCTCGAGCCGGTGCCGCTGTGGCCGCCGCACCAGCCTTCGTATTTCCCGAGCCAGTGCTGGGCGGCGCCCGATGTGGACGCCGCCGTGGCGCTGATGCGTGCGGCGGCGGACGACGACGCACCGGCCCAGGCCGCGGCGTACGCCATCCGCGAACGCATCGTCCGCAGCTACGCCGAGCCGGTCGTCGTGGACGCACTGATCGAGGCCATCGCATGAGCCTGCGGCGCGACTTCCACTTCGTCTTCGGGCTTCGCGAGCAACGCGAGCCGTTCCACATCCTGCACTACCTGTGCCTGGCGTCGTGCCGCGCGGTGAACCGGCCGGATGCCATCCATTTCCATTACCGGCACGAGCCGTTCGGGCCTTGGTGGGAAAAGATCAAGCCGCATCTGCAGCTGGTGCGTGCCCCGGAGGTCGTGGAAGGTTTCCTACCGGCGCGTTATGCGGACAGTGCGGAAGGCCGCTTCATCGAACAGCTCGGACTGAGCTATGCGCACGAAGCGGATTTCCTGCGCCTGGACATCCTCATCGCGCACGGCGGCGTCTACTGCGACATGGACACCCTGTTCGTGAGGCCGTATGCGGACGCGTGGTTTGCCGAGGATTTTGCGATCGGCGAGGAAAGCGCGCCGTTCGCGCCGGGGCAGGTCATCCGCCCGACGTTGTGCAATGCAGTGATGTTCGCCCGGCCGGGATCGCGCTTTGCCCGCGTCTGGCGCGAGCGCATGGGGCAGGTTTTCGATGGCAGCTGGAGCGGGCATTCCTGCCACGAAGCCGCGCGGTTGTGGCGGGTCATGCCCGATGCGCTGCGCGTGCTGCCGCGCGAATATTTCTACCGCCACGGCAGCACGATCGCCGGCTTGCGCACCTTGCTGGAAGAATCCGACGGCGAGCGGCCCGACCGGTACAGCGTGCACCTGTGGGCGCACCTGTGGTGGGACGCGGCGCGTTGGGATTTTTCCAGCGTGCATGCGGGTGAAATCGACGAGCACTGGGTTCGCACCCGCGATTGCACGCTCGCGAAGCTGGCGCGGCAGTTTCTGGATTAAGTGGAAACCGTCAACACGCCGCGTGATCGTGTCCGACACGAAGCGACGATCCTCCCGGCTGTCCGGATTCGGCATCGAAGTCGTTGGCTACGAAGCGGTGGACTGATCGATCTGTGCGGCCTTGTGCTTGTCGAGAAGCACGACAGTAGATGGCTACTTGACCTCTCGGGAGGGGGGGCGCTGATACAGTCGATCGGGGGACTTCACCACTATGGAGATTCGAAAGTGGAATTCAAAAAAGTTTGGATGAAGACGAAAAACGCGTTACTCGTTCTGCTGGTCGCTTGCGTCGGTTTCGGAGCCAGCAGCACTATTGCGTGGGGAAATACCGCACAGAGTGGGTTTGATCTGGATTATTTTCATGCCTACCGGGCAGCCAGGACCTACGCGATTAGCCTGCAAAACGGATTGAGCGCAACTTTCGATTTTCGGCAGGGCACCGCAACGCTTTACTACGGTCCCCAGCAAATCACGCTGCCGCTGAATCAGGTTTTTCTGCAAGCCGCCAATGGCAACAGCAATCTGGCTACCCGAATGTACAATCAGATGTACGGCGAAATCACCGCAGCCCACTCGGACATGATCGCCAAATCCACCGGGGTCCATACGAATTCCCTGCGCGCTTTGAGCGTGGGCCCGGGCGGCGCGACCGGTATCGGCGATCAAAATGATTCGATGTGGGGGTGGCCGGATTCTGGCTCCTGCTGGCCGGTGCCCGTCCCATGCGATCAGTGGCCGGATGGCCCGTCGGGACCTGGCTTGGGTACACTGACCTACTGGTTCAACACGCCGTTTGGCGACGATCCGCTCACATCGCAACCGCCGAATCCGGGCAACTGCGCTCCCGACGATATTGATTGCAGGATCTGGGAAAATGATCGAAAGAACGCGTGTAACCAACTAATACAGGACGGTGTGGCGAATGGTGCTGCGGGATATGCGGCTGGAGATGCTTGCATTGCGGCGCTGGGGACGGCTGGTGCGCTAACCCCGGCCTGTGGCGGTGGGATCGTCGTGTATGTTCTTTCGGCGGTTAAATTAGGTGAGGACATGTACACCTGTAATAAGCCGTATCCAGGCAAATAACCAAGATAATCGGAATGACACATGAATACTCAAAAAGATCATGAGTCGAATGCCAGCGAAGTCAAAAGGTGGACGCAAATTCGCGTGTGGTTTTTAGTAATCGGCGCGTGGATATGGTTTTTTGTGGATGCGTACAGAAGACATAGTCAAGGCGAGGGCTGGGCTTCCTCGTTCGGGTTCCCCATTGACTTGCGTTTCCTCGCAAGCTTTGTCGGCGGATTCGTGATACCGCTTGTCATGACCATGGCCATGTTGCGCTATGCCATTCGCTTGTCTCCCAGCCACGAGAAGACGATTTTGACCAAGATCGGCTGGTCATTGTTTGGATACTTGTTTATCTGGTCGGTTTTTTTGACATATTTTTACCCTTACTGACCGTCTTGAGTCCGTTCATTCGCCGCTGCGTGGCTTCAATGGCACGCAGTGGCGAAATTCCAGATTGTTTTGACCTGGTGCGGCGCTTGCCCTTACGGATCAATCACACAGCGCTGATCTCCAATGCGCCCCCCGCATGCGGCATGCGCAGCGCCCCGAGCGGTGGCACGTATTCGGCCAGGCGCTGGCGCAGCAGCGCTTCACGTTGCAATAGCGCGGCGTGACCCAGGGCCTTGGCGCGCGCGATCGCGGCATGATGCGCGGCATCGAATGTGTTGGCGCCATGGTAGACGTAGACTGAACTCCAGCCGGCATCGCGGATGCGCGCGATGGCGCTGCCCTGACGCAGGATCTTGAGCAGCACGTCGGTATCTTCGCCGCGTGCGATTTCCGCATACCGCGGCATGCGTTCGCGGCGGCCCAGCAACGTACCCTGCACCACGTTCAGCGGATACGCCTCGCGGTTCCAGTCGTCCCAATACAACTCGCCGCGCGCCGGGAACCAGTGCAATTGATCGCACAGGTAGCTGAAATCCGCTTGCGCGTCGCACAGGGCGCGCCACTGCAGGGCGAGGCGCTCGGGATGGTAGCGGTCGTCGTCGTCCCATTGGCAGATGAACTCACCCTGCGCCGCGTCGACTGACGCATTGCGCAAGGCACCGAGGCTGGATCCGGGCGGATGACGCACCACGCGCAGCGGGGCGGCGCGCACCGAAAGGGCGAGCGCTTCAAGTTCGGCGTGAAACGCATCGCCACCATCGTGCACGACCACGAGTTCGCGTTCGGCGTGCGTCTGCCCCGCGAAATCGCCGATCGCGAGTTTCGCCAGCGCAAGGCGCGAGGCCTGGGTTATCATCAAACAACTGATCATGGCGCCCGATTGTAAGGGGTGCGGAAGTGGACGGATGCAAAGGATCGCCTACATCCTGACTTGGCGCGACGGCGAAGACGCGAGCCGCCGCGCCAATCTTTTTGCCGTGCTGGAATGGCTGGCCCGCTATCCGCAATTCGAGCCGTTTCTCGTCGAGCAGGACTCGATGCCGCGCCTGGATGGCGGTTTGCCGCATCCGGCTTGCAAGCATGTATTCGTCTACAACCCCGGACCGTTCAACAAGAGCTGGGGCCTGAACGTCGGCTTCCGCTGCTGCACGCACGCCTGGCTGGCCTTCGCCGACGCCGACATCGTGCTGGGCGCCGCCTTGACCGCCACGCTGGAGCATCTGGAGAAGGGATATTGGGCGATCAAGCCGTATCGCCGCCTGATCGACCTCGACGCGTCGGAAAGCGCGCGTGTGCGCGGCGGCGATTTCGATTTCGTACCCGATCGCCGCGATGCCGCGCCCAACCGCGAGGGGGCGGGCGAGCGCATCGTGTTCGCCGGCGGCGTGTTCCTGATCGCGCGCGCCGCGTTCGTGCGCCTGGGCGGCTGGGACGAGCGTTTCCGCGGCTGGGGCGGCGAAGACGACGCCTTCAGCTACCGCCTCGAACGTGCGCGCGTGCCTGCCTTTGAACTCGACATCCGCCCGGCGGTTCATTTGGCGCATCCGCGGCCTCGTGCGGCCACGTTCGAGCAGCCCCACTACGCCGCCAACTGCGCGCTGCTGGAAAGCTATCGTCAGCTGGAAGATCCGCAACTGGAACGACTGTCGGAAATCCAGGCCCAGCTCATCGGCAACCGCGACAAGTACCGCCCCGAATGAACGCCTCCGCACTCCGTCTGCTGATCGGCACGCCGGCGTATGGCGGCATGATGCACAGCGACTATGTGAGCGCGCTGTTGCAATACCAGCGCGCCGGCATCGACTTCGCGCTGATGAGCATCGGCAACGAAAGCCTGATCACGCGCGCACGCAACACGATCCTTTCCGAATTTCATGCGCGCGCCGATTTCAGCCACCTGCTGTTCCTCGATGCGGACGTGCTGCTGCCGCCGCCCGGCTTGCGCCGCATGCTGGCCGCGGGCCACGATGTCGTCGGCGCGGCGGTCGCGCTCAAGGGCCGCAACGCCAGCGGCGGGCGCATCTTCAACGTCGGCGCGCTGCGCGGCGAGGATGGCGCGCTGTACGAGGTCGAGCGCATCGGGACGGCGGCCTTGCTGCTGTCGCGTGCGGCGGTCGCCGCGCTGGTGGCCGATGCGCGCGGCGCCGGGCGCGTGTACTCGCGCGGCTTCGACTTGCGCGGCGTGGAACTCAAGAGCAGCGTGCAATACGACGTCTTCCGCACCGGCGTGGTCGGCGACGAATACCTGTCCGAGGACTACTGGGTCTGCCGCGAGCTGCGCCGGCTCGGATTTCCGGTGTACCTGGATCCGACCATCGTCACCCGTCATTCCGGGATGATGGAGGCGTGAACGCGTCGGCGGCGCCGCGTCGCGTCGAACTGCTCCAGGTGCGTGCGCCGGACGTGCCGTCGTTCGTGCTCGCGCTGGAAACCCAGGACGATCGCAGCATCGCACCGCATCTGCGCGCCCACGGCGTCTGGGAGCCGGCCGAGACCGCCCTTTGCCAGCGGCTGCTGCGCCCGGGCATGCGCGTGGTCGATGCCGGCGCACACGCCGGCTACTACAGCGTGTTGTTCTCGCATCTGGTCGGCGCGACCGGCGGCGTCATTGCTTTCGAGCCGGAGCCGGCCAATTTCCGCATGCTGCTGGCCAACCTGCTGCTCAACGATTGCGGCAATGTCGAGGCGCGGCCACTGGCGCTGGCAGAAGGCCGCGGCGCCGAATTCCTGCATCTGTGCCACGACAATCCGGGCGATCATCGCCTCGCACCGGTGCCGGGACGCGCGCGCATCCGGGTCGAGACCATCGACCTGGATTCCGCGCTCGCTGGCGCGCCGCTGGATTTCATCAAGATCGACACGCAGGGCGCCGAGCCGCGCATCCTTGCCGGCATGGTGAACACCATTTCCGTCAACCGCGAGCGTCTGGGTTGCCTGATGGAATTCGCGCCGGGACTGCTGCAACTCGCCGGCGTTTCGCTCGACCAGTATGCCGCGCAACTGACTGCGCTGGACGCACGCGTGTTCGCGATTTCGCTGCGCAATCACGATCTCAACCTGCAGCGCCTGGCGCCGCTGCGCGCCGGCCTGGACATGCTCGTCGGCCGGCTGGCGCATCTGGGCGAGATCGACGCCTCCTGCGACGTGTTCGCGGCCTTTGGCGCTGCCGCGGAGGCGGAGTGGCTGGCGCGGTTTCGGCAAGGCCGGGTCGGGTAAACTACACGCGCGGCGCCCGCCGCGATGAGGAAACGCCCGTGCCTGAATTTGCCGGCGATCCACGCGCCGATGCCGAAGCGCGGTTCGCCATTGTCGCCAGCCGCTGGAATCCGCGCATCGTCGACGCGCTGGTCGAGGGCGCGCGGCGCGCATTCGCGGCGCAGGGCGTGGCCGAGGCGGCGCTCGACATGGTTCGCGTTCCGGGCGCATGGGAGATTCCGCAAGCAGCGGCCAGGATCGCGCTCGGCGGCAAACACGCGGCCATCGTTGCCCTGGGCTGCGTGGTGCGCGGCGACACGCGCCACTACGAGCACGTGGCGGATGAGTGCGCGGCGGGCCTGATGCGCGTGGCGCTGGATAACGGCGTGCCCGTGCTCAATGGCGTACTCGCCGTCGAGCGCTTTGATGACGCGCAGGCGCGTGCCGGCGGTGCGCGCGGCAACAAGGGCGAGGAAGTCGCGTTGGCGGCATTGGAAATGGCGGATTTGTTGAGGCGACTATGAGCGATCAAAACCGCAATTCCGGCATCGATCTCAGCGCGCGTTCGCGTGCGCGTCGACGCGCGGCGCAAGCCGTGTACGCCTGGCAGGTCGGCGGCAATCCGATGCGCGACGTCATCGAAGAGTTCCGCCACGAACAGGACATGGAAATCGCGGACCTGGATTATTTCGAGGATCTGCTGCGCGGCGTGGAGAAACACTGTGCCGATCTGGATGCCGGGCTCGCGCCCTGGCTCGACCGCGACATGGCGCAGGTCGATCCGATCGAGCGCGCGATATTGCGCCTGGCCGCTTACGAGTTGTGCCATCGCCCCGACGTGCCGTACCGCGTCGTGCTCAACGAGGCGGTCGAAGTCGCCAAGCGTTTCGGTGCCGAGCACGGCCACACCTACGTCAACGGCGTGCTCGACAAGGCGGCGCGCGAGTGGCGTGCGGCGGAAAGCGGGAACCCGCGTCGCGGCTGACGTGGCCGAATTCGCGCTCATCGACCTGATCCGGAAACGCTGCCACGCCACGCGTGCGGATGTGCGCCTGGGCATCGGTGACGATGCGGCCCTGCTTGCCGTGCCCGCCGGGAAATTGCTCGCCGTCAGCACCGACACGCTGGTTGCCGGCGTGCATTTTCCACACGCCGCGACGGCACGCGACATTGGCTGGAAGGCACTCGCCGTGAATTTGTCCGATCTCGCCGCGATGGGTGCGGAACCGGCCTGGGCCACGCTCGCACTGACGTTGCCGGGTGCCGATGCGCGCTGGGTCGAGGAATTCGCCGATGGCTTCGCGGAATTGGCGCGGCGACATCGCGTTGCGCTTGTCGGCGGCGATACGACGCAAGGCCCGCTGTCGATCACGGTGACGATTCACGGCTTCGTGCCGGATGGCGCGGCGCTCACGCGGTCCGGTGCGCATGTCGGCGATGGCGTGTATGTCACCGGCACGCTCGGCGACGCGGCGGCGGGATTGCGC
>DASTAL010000144.1:0-12139 GCA_035712685.1 Rudaea sp.
TGGTCAAGGACGGCCAGATGGTCGATGGCTTCATGGGCGCGCAGCCGGAAGGCCAGGTCCGCGAATTCCTGGCCCGTCATATCCCTGCCCCTGACGCACAACCCGAAGCGGTCACGGCACCGGCTGTCGTAGAAAAACCCGCGGACGCGATCGCGCGCCTGCGCCGCGAAATCGCCGCCGCGCCGGGCAAGCCCGAACTGAAACTCGATCTCGCGCTCGCCCTGATGCAAAGCGGCGACGCCGATGCGGCCCAGACCGAACTCGACGCCCTGCCCGCCAATCTCGCCGAAGACGCGAAAGCGAAACGCCTGCGCAACCAGCTCGATTTCGCCCGCGTGCTGAAGAATGCACCGGACTTGGCCGCGTTACGCGTGCGCATTGCGCAAGATCCGAACGACCACGCCGCACGCGACCTGCTCGGCGTGCGCCTGCTGCTCGACGGCGATGCCGCCGCCGGCCTCGATGAATTCCTGCACATCCTGCGCACCGCGCGCGCATGGAACGACGGTGCCGCGAAGAAGCGCCTGATCGCCGCGTTTAGCGTGCTCGACGATGAGGACCTCGTCGGAACCTACCGACGCAAGATGGCGTCGCTGCTGTTCTAACGGCGCTCGCTGCGCCCTTCACGGACTCTCCACGGCGGCCTTGTCTACACTTTGCCGCAACTCACCGGTATGGGAGAGTCCGATGTCCGATTCGACCGCGCTCGCTCTGGCGCGACGCAGGCTGCTTGCTACGTCCATCGTCGTCGCCTGCGCGCTGGCGAATGATGCCTTTGCAGTGTCCGTGACCGACTGCGGCGACAGCGGCGCGGGCACCCTGCGCGGCATCATCGCCACCGCCGCGAACAACAGCACGGTTGACACCTCTGCGTGCAGCACGATCACACTGAGCACCGGCGCGATCCCCGTTGCCCAGAATACGCTGACGATCAACGGCCCCGTCGCTGGGCGCACGACCATCACGGCCATCGGCAGTCCGGTAAAGGATCGCATCTTCACCCACAGCGGCAATCTCAATTTCACGCTCGCGCGGCTGGACATCGAATACGGCCGCGCCTACGACGGCAGCCTGAGCAACCCGGGGCCGGGCGTGAACGGCGGCTGCATTGCGTCTTCTGGCAACGTAATCCTGACCGACTCGATCGTCGCGCATTGCAGCGCGAACAGTCTGCACGGTCGCGTCTACGGCGGCGGCATTTTCGCCGGTGGGGTGGTCTGGGCCACGCGCAGCTCGATCACGGGCAATCTCGCAACGTCCCTTAGCGCTTCCACGTACGGCGGAGGCGTTTTCTCGAATGGCGAGTTCATCGCGAAATACAGCGCCATCAGCGGGAACGTGGCCTGCCCCAACGCGGGCTGCGGCGGTATCGGCGGCGGCGTGGTCGCGCGCGGCGGCGCCAGCATCGGCAATTCGACGATATCCGGCAACGCGGCGCGGAGCACCAGCGGTGGCGTGAGCCTGAAAAGTTTTTCCGCCTCGCCGCCCGTCGCCACGATCAGCAACAGCACGATTTCCGGCAATCGTGCGGTCACCGGCGCCGTCGGTGGCGTTTACGCAAACATTCCGCTCACCGTGCGCAGCAGCACCATCGCGTTCAACACGGCAGCAAGCGGCTCTTCCGCATCCGGATTGTCGGCAAGAGCTCAGTACGCTTCGATCACCGTGGATCTGAACGGCACGTTGTTGTCCAACAACAGCTTCGGCAACACGCCGACGGCCAGCGATTTCGGGACGGCAACATCCGGGGCGAACACGATCGCCGCCACCGGCGCCGACAACCTGATTTTCGCGCCGGCTTCCGGCGCCGCGCTGCCATCCGGTGGCGGCCTCGTCAGCGCCTGCCCCCTGCTCGGACCGCTGCGCGGAAACGGCGGCTCGACGATGACACACCAACTGCTCAGCAGCAGCCCTGCCATCGACGTCGGCAACGACACATCCACTGCCACCGGCGCGCATTACGATCAGCGCGGCACGGGTTTCCCGCGCAGCCTTGGAATAAATCCCGACATCGGCGCCTTCGAGACCGATCCCGGCGACGTCGTCTTCAACGCCGGGTTCGACGGCTGTCCGTAGCGGTTCCGCGGTCGCGCATCGACAGCGCCTGGGGTTTCGCGCGCTTTTTTGCGTATGGGGCAAAAGCTGGAGAAGAAATACCGCCGATATCGACGGTGGCAACCGCGCACCATCTTCTAGGAATGGGGAAATCATGCAGGGTACGAGCAAGCAATCCAATCCGCACATTCCGTTGGCCGCCAGCATCGCGGCGATCCTGATGCTGTCCGCACCATTTGCCACCGTCGCCGCCACGACCTGGACGGTGAACACGTGCAGCGAAGCCAACACCGGCGGCGGCAATACCGGCAGCCTGCGCTATGCGGCGGCGAATGCGCTCAGCGGCGACACCATCGATTTGACCAGCACGGGTTGCAGCACGATCACGCTGACGACCGGATCCGTCCTGCTTGCACAGGACAACATCACCCTGCAAGGACCCGGCAAGACCGCCCTCACCCTGTCCAGCAACAACGATCGCGTGATCCTGCACACCGGTCATGGCGTGCTGACGGTAAAAGCGCTAACCGTGGCCAACGGCTATCTTCATCCATCCCTCGGTACGACAGCTGTCGGTGGCTGCATCCGCTCCAATGGAGCGGTTTCGCTGGATCACACACTGGTCCGCTCGTGCCGCGCGGTATCCGTGGGCGCCCCCGTGCGCGGCGGCGGCATCTATGCCGCGAACTACGTCATTGCGAAGTACAGCGAAATCACGGGCAATAGCGCATCCAATTCGGGTACCAACGCCAACGGCGGCGGTGGCGGGGTTTTCACCTACAACGACATCGTCCTCGGCAACAGCACGCTCAGCGGCAACTCGGCGCCGACCGGTGCCGGTGGCGGCGTGCGCGCATTCCGCAATGCGACGATCATCGCATCCACGGTTTCCGGCAACACCGCGAGCGTGGGCGGCGGCCTTTACGCGCGGGACAATCTCACCAGCCAGTCCGACACGTTCACCCTCCTGAACAGCACCGTATCGGGCAACTTCGCCACCAGCCTGGTCGGCGGCGCATGGACGAATGCCGGAACGACCCATATCTACAATTCCACCGTGGCCTTCAACACCGCCGGCTCCGCATCGCACTACGCGCGCGACTATTCACCGGGATTCAACGTCGACGACACCGGCGCCTTTTACACCGACATCAATCACTACGCATTCAAGCAAGTACTGCTGGAAAGCGCGGTACTCTCGAACAATGTCAGCGGGAATTTCGCGAACGACTTTGGCATAACCCGGTTTTCCCCCCTGAACCTGGTGCGTTTCAACAATCCGAGCAAGAGCAGCCAGGACAATCTGATATTCGCGAGCAGCATCAGTTTTCCCCCGACGATGGCGACCTCCGGTGTATGCCCATTGCTTGGTCCGCTTCGTGACAATGGCGGCCCGACGAAAACGCACGCCCTGATGAGCCACAGCCCCGCCATCGACACCGGCAATGCCTTGGCCACCGGACTCGGCATCTACGACCAGCGCGTGTTGCCACGCCTGTCCGGCACAAAAGTGGACATGGGTGCCTACGAAGTGCAGCAGAGCGACATCATCTTCAATAACGGGCATGAGGGCTGTCCCTAGCCGTCCGGATACCCTCGGTGCCAAGCCGATTCGCGGCGACGGATTCCGGCGGGAATTTGCGCCCCATTTATGCCACGGCCCGCGGGCGCCAGGGACTGTTCCCACACCTGTTTGCGACAACACCACCATCGTTACGGCAGTTCGCCCCCGTTGCGATTGATCCAGATCATGGTGCACCGGACCCGTTCGTGCGAGCTTTGCGGTATTCACGTTTCCTGCACAACCCGTTTCACGCTTCGGCCGGAAACTGATCACACGTCACCCGCGAATCAAGGCAAGGACGAATGCCGAGAGGTCCGGTAACGTGGAACCGCACCTACTAGTTGGGAGGGCGCTCACATGGCAACTCGCCTGTCCGGTTCGAGGAAACACCGTCCGCTAGCCGCCGGTGTGGCCGCTGCCCTGGCGCTGGCCTCGCCCGTCGCCGCAGACGCTGCTGCGACCTGGACGGTCAACACCTGCGACCAGGGCTACAGCGGCAGCGGCACCACTGGCAGCCTGCGCTACGCAGCCACGAACGCGGCCAGCGGGGACACCATCGACTTGACCGGCCTTGCCTGCAGCACGATCTCGTTGACCACGGGCGCGGTCATGTTCGCGCAGAACTCCATCACGCTCAACGGCCCGGGCATGACACACCTTACCGTTACGGGCAAATACAACGGCAACACCGAGAAGGACCGCATCTTCACCCATACCGGCACCGGCACGTTCGCCGTGAACAACCTGAGTGTGTCCAAGGGCTACAGTTACGCCGCCACCGGCAATGCGAAAGGCGGCTGCATTTATTCGGCAGGCACGGCTTACCTGTCCCATGTGGGCGCCTATTTTTGCAAGGCCTTTTCCGCCGCTTCGGGCAGGGCACAAGGCGGCGGCGTATACGGCAAAAGCGCCGTCGATCTGAAATACAGCGTCGTCGAATCCAATACCGCGTCCGGCGCGGGCAATGTCGGCGGCTACGGCGGCGGGGTCTATTCGAAGAACAGCTTCGTCGCCAAATACAGCACCGTCAGCGGAAACACGGCGGGAAATTCGCGCGGCTTCGGGGGCGGTGTCTTTGTCTATGGCAGCGGCACCGTCAAAGCGTCCACAATTTCCGGCAACACCGCCAAGGATAACGGTGGCGGCATCTACGCGCACAATTTCTTCACCAGTGCAGCCAACACGCTCACCATCAAGAACAGCACCGTGTCCGGCAACAGCGCCGGCTATTACACCGGCGGGGTGATTGTAAATTCCGGCACGGTATACATCGACAATTCCACCATCGTTTTCAACACCGCCGCCAAGGGGCGCTTCGGCTCCTATCCGTTCACCTATCGTGCTCCCGGCGTCGCCACGAGCGATGCGTACAACGCCGTGGCGGTGACCTTGCAAAGCTCGCTGATCGCAAACAACACCTACGGCAGCAGCGAATACGACCTGAGCGTACCCAAACGCTCGAGCACCACCGTCACGTTCAGCGGCGCCAACAACCTGGTGCGTGCCACCTTTGCAGCTGTTCCGTCAGGAACCATCAAGATTTCCTGCCCCTTGCTCGGTCCGTTGAAATTCAATGGCGGGCCGACCCAGACCCATGCCCTGCTCAGCCACAGCCCCGGCATCGATCAGGGCAACAATGTACTGGGCCTGAGTTTCGACCAGCGACAATCGCCGTTCTCCCGACAATCCGGCTCGGCAACCGACATCGGCGCCTACGAGGTGCAACAAGGCGACGTCGTCTTCAACAACGGATTCGACGGCTGCCCATTGCTGTTCTAGCTCCGCCCCGGGCTAGGCGCCGACACGGCATTGGGCGACAATGCCGCCAATGAACGAATCCGAAAAGGCCGAAGCGGCCGCCGACGAGGGCCTGCCTGGCGCGGGCTATACGCCGCAGCCGGACGCCAAGGCCGAACACAAGACCGTCGAGGAAGTACTCGGCAGTGTCCATACGTCGAACTTTCCAGACCTGTTGCGCGAGCTCGGCGGCTGCCTGATCGTCAGTACCTACCAGGCCGGCAAGCTCGTCATCCTGCGGCCGGACGGCAACTCGATCAACACGCATTTCCGCACCTTCAACCGGCCGATGGGCATGGCCGCCGACCGCCAGCGCCTGATGCTCGGCGCGCTGATGGAGATCGTCGAGTTCCGCAACATGCCGGACGTCGCCAAGCGCCTGCACGATCCACCGCGCCACGACGCGGTGTACATGGCCCGCAGAGGGCATATCACCGGCGCCATCGACATCCACGAAATGGCCTGGGACGCCGACGGTGCGATCTGGTTCGTCAACACCGCGTTCTCGTGCCTGTGCACGCTCGATGCGAAATCCAGCTTCGTGCCGCGCTGGCGACCGAAGTTCGTCAGCCACTACGCACCGGAAGACCGCTGCCATCTGAACGGGCTGGCCATGCGCAACGGCATTCCGCGCTACGTCACCGCGCTGGGCGAGACGAACACGCGCGAAGGCTGGCGCGTGAACAAGCGCGACGGCGGACTGATCATCGACGTGACCACGAACCGCGTGGTCACGCGTGGACTGTCGATGCCGCATTCGCCGCGCTGGTACGACAATCGCCTGTGGGTGCTCGAATCCGGTCGCGGCGCGCTGTGCTCGGTCGATCCGAAGACCGGCGAGCGCCACGACATCGCGCGCGTGCCGGGATTCTGCCGCGGTCTGGATTTCATCGGCCCGGTCGCCTTCATCGGCCTGTCGCAGTTGCGCGGCACGACGCCATTCACCGACATTCCGATCACCGACGACAATGCCGAGCGCCTGTCCGGCGTGTGGGCCGTACACATCGGCACCGGTAAAACGATCGCTTTCCTGAAGTTCACCGGCGGCGTGCAGGAAATCTTCGCCGTGCAGTCGGTGCAGGGCGTGCTGTTCCCCGAAATCGTGCACGAAGGGGAACTGCTCGGGAACTCCTACGCGTTGCCGGACAAGGCGCTGAAGGAAGTCGGCTTCTCTCCGCCACCGGAACCCAAACCCGAAACACCCGCTAGCGGTTATGTTGCCCCGGAAGGAACGGCCGCACCTGTCGCCGAGACGAGCACCACCCAATGAAAGATCCCGAGAGCAAAATCGCCGGCTTCCGCTTCGTGCCACATTGGCAGATCGAGTCGAGCGAGAGCGACGACGCCGTACTGCAATTCTGGGAGCGCGAGGGCGCGCTGGCCAACGACGTCAAGTCCCGCGAGCGCCTGCGCCAGGTCGTACTCGACGCACGCGATGCCGATGGCCGCGTCGCCGGCGTTTCCACCGCCGTCCCGATGACCCTGCCGCGGCTGGGCCAACCCACGTACTATTTCCGCTGCTTCGTCGGCAAGGATTGGCGCAAGACGCGTCTGGTCCTGCACTTGCTCAATCGTACCTGCGACGTACTCGAGGATTTCGCCCGCCGCCACGATTTCCCATGCATCGGCGTGGTCCTGGAACTGGAAAACACGCGTTTCGGCGAAGCGCTCAAGCGCGCCTGGTGGCCGAACACCGGCTTCGTCTTCATCGGCAAGAGCCAGCGCGGACTCGATTTGCGCGTGAAGTATTTCCGCGGCGCGAAGCTAAAGCCGGCGAAAATGTGACGATCAGGCTTGCGCGGCGCGAGCAGGCTTCGTCCCGCGCAGCGCCGACACCGCGTCCACTGCCAACCGGCAGACCTCCGCTGCCGGCTTGCGCGCGTCGATGACCAACGCATTCGGCGGTGGCGGGTCGAAGCGCGACAACACTTCGGTCACCACGTCGGGGGTACGGTCTCGCGCGAGATGCCGGTCGTTCTCCACGTCGGCGGCAATGCGCGCACGTGCCACGTCCGGTGGACATTCGAGATATATCGGAATCGGGGTGAACCCGTAGCGGCGGATGGCCGCGTCCACGCGCATGAGATCCCGGCGGCGCGTGAACGTCACCCCGTCGAGCACGCTGGATTCGCCGAGCATGCAGTTGATTTCCAGCGCCAGCAACTGCGCGCGGAAGGCCGCGCGCTTTTCGGCAAAACTGTAGGCGCAGCGCGGAAACATGGCGTGGCGGATCGCGTCGCGGCAGACGCGGCGCAGGCCGAGCTGATCCTCCAGGGCGCGCGCGACCACGGTCTTGCCCGCGCCCGGCAGGCCGATCAGGGCGACGACCACGGGTTTGCCGGCGCTCCCGCCCGGCGCCGGCAGGGCTTCCGGAACGGCGGCTGAAGATTCTTCCTGCATGACCGGCTCAGAATCGGAGTTGCCGTTATCATTACACAAGTTCCGCAGCGTCACCTCCATGAAACGACTTCATATCCAGCGTTACCTGATCACGGGCCTGCTCACCTTGGTGCCGCTGTGGCTGACCTGGCTGGTGTTCAAGTTCATTTTCACGTTCCTGTCGCACGTCGGCGCACCGATCGTGGCCGGACTGTTCACGGGCATCTCCGCGGAGTTTCCCGGCGCCTCAGGCTGGCTGAATCAGGAGTGGTTCCAGTCCATCATCGCTTTCATCGCCACCGTGATCGCGTTCTACGTCGTCGGTTTCGCCACCTCGCGCGTGTTCGGCCAGCGTCTGCTCGATGCCTTCGAAAACCTGATCTCGCGCATCCCGATGGTGCACACGATCTACGGCGGCGCGAAGAAGCTGATGACCATGCTCTCGACCAAGCCGGCCGGCACACAGCGCGTGGTGCTGATCGACTTTCCCTCGCCGGAATTGAAATCGATTGGCTTTGTCACCCGTGTGTTCGCCGACAGCGCCGGGCGCGAGATGGCCGCGGTCTACGTGCCGACCACGCCGAACCCGACCGGCGGGTACCTCGAAATCGTGCCGACGTCGAAACTCGTCGCCACGGACTGGAGCATGGACCAGGCCATGGCCTTCATCCTGTCCGGCGGTGCAGTCGGGCCGGACAAGTTGCCGGATGGCGCGCATCCCGAGGCGGCGAACCCGCGCGGCCAATGACCTTCGACACATCGCCGGCGGCGGCTTAGCCCCTACACTCGCTTCCCCCATTGGGAGTTTCCATGCGTCTCGCCCGCGCACAATCGCTTGCGCTCTCCGGTCTGGCACTCGTCAGCATGGGAGCGGCAGCCCACACCAACGAGCACGGCATCGATGCACGCAATTTCGATGCGCGCACGCCAGCGTGCACGGATTTTTTCCAACACGCCGACGGCGGCTGGCTGGCGTCCAATCCGATCCCGGCCGAATACAGCACTTGGAGCCTGGACAACGAAATCGGCGAGCGCAACACGGCCATCCTCAAGCGCCTTCTCGAAGACGCTGCCGCGCATCCCGGCTCGCCCGGCAGCGCGACGCAGAAGATCGGCGACTTCTACGCCGCGGCGATGGACGAATCGGCCATAGCCCGGGCCGGCGCGGCGCCGCTGAAGGACGATCTTGCCGCCATCGCCGTGCTGAAGACACCCGCCGATGTCGCCACGCTGATCGCTGGCTGGCAGGCACGCGGCGATGACGTTTTGTTCGATTTCGAGGCCCAGCCCGACCTCAAGCACTCCGCCACCGACATCGCCTATGCCGGCCAGGGCGGACTCGGCCTGCCCGATCGCGACTACTACCTGCGCGACGACGCGAAGTCCAAGCAGCTTCGCGGCCAATACCGCAAGCACGTCGAACACATGTTGGGCCTGCTCGGCGACGCGAATGCGAAAGACGAATCCGATTGGGTGCTGGCCCTGGAGACACGACTGGCCAAGGCCTCGCTGGATCGCGTCGCCCTGCGCGACCCGTCCAATTCCTACCACATCGTCACGCTGGCGCAAGCCGATGCGAAAACGCCGCATTTTTCCTGGACCGCGTTTTTCCACGCGACCGGTCGCGACGACGTGAAAAGCTTTTCGCTCGCGCAGCCGGATTTCTTCGAGGCCGCCAACGCGGCGCTCGCGGACGTTCCGCTCGCGCATTGGCAGGCGTGGTTGCGCTGGCGCCTGATCGATGCCGACGCCCCATACCTTTCCAAGCCTTTCGTCGATGCGGATTTCGCCTTCAAGGGCGGCGTGTTGCGCGGAGCGAAGCAGAACCTGCCGCGTTACAAGCGCGCGATCCACAGTGCCGACCACGCCGTCGGCGAGCTGCTGGGCCAGGCCTACGTCGCGCAAGTGTTCCCGCCCGAGGCCAAGCAGCGCGCGCTGGATCTCGTCAACAACCTCAAGACGGCGATGCGTGCGCGCATCGCCCGCCTGACCTGGATGAGCTCGGCGACGAAGAAATCCGCCTACGCCAAGTTCGACACCATGGTGGCGAAGATCGGCTATCCCGACCGCTGGCGCGATTATTCCAAACTGGAAATCTCCCGCGCCTCGTGGATCGCGAACGTGCGCGCCGCGCGCGCGTTCGAGGCGCAGCGCCAGTTCGCGAAGTTCGACCACCCGGTCGACCGCAGCGAATGGGACATGACCCCGCAGACGGTGAACGCCTACTACAACCCGATGGGCAACGAGATCGTGTTCCCTGCCGCGCAACTGCTGCCGCCCTACTTCGAGGTGGCGAACGACGACGCGCTCAATTACGGCGGCATCGGCAGCGTGATCGGCCATGAAATGACCCACGCCTTCGACGACGAAGGCAGCCAGTTCGACGCGCAAGGCAACCTCGCGAACTGGTGGACGGCAGACGACCGCAAGCAATTCGAGGCGCGCGCGCAGAAACTCGTCGACCAGTTCAACGCCTACGTGCCGGTCGACGACCTGCACATCAACGGCAAACTCACGTTGGGCGAAAACATCGCCGACCTCGGCGGCCTGCTCGTCGCTTACGACGCGTTCAAGCTAACGCCGCAGGGACAAGGAGAAAACGCGGAGCAGGGACGCGACGCACGCGAATCTGCCGCGCCAGCGGCTGATTCGGCTAAGGCGAGTACGGGCGTGCACCGGACTCGCCGTGCCGAGGTGGGCCACGATGGCCCATCCTCGGCCAAGAATCGCATCGAGGGTCTGACGCCGGACCAGCGCTTTTTCTACGCCTACGCGCAGACCTGGCGCACCGCCCAGCGGCAGGCGCAGCTGCGCCTGCAAGTGCAATCCAACGAACATGCGCCAGCGAAATTCCGCACCAACGGCCCGCTCGCCGACGTGCCCGCGTTCGCCAGCGCATTCGCCTGCAAGGCCGGCGACGCGATGATGCGCCCGGCTTCGTCGATCGTGGAAATCTGGTAATCGCACACAACGCAACATTCTTCGGAGGAAATCCATGCAACACCGCATCGTGAAACCGCTCGTTCTGGCCATCAGCCTGGGTCTTGCCGGCATCGCCGCCGCCGCGGACTTCGATGTCGCCGGACTGAGCCCCAACATCAGCCCGTGCCAGGATTTCAACGGCTACGTCAACGCAAAATGGGTCGCCGCCCATCCGATTCCGTCCGACCAGACGCGCTGGGGTTCGTTCAACGAACTGCATGAGAAGAGCCTCAACGAACAGCACGAGATCGCCGAAGCCGCGGCCAAGAACATCGCCGCGGCCAAGGCCGGGTCCATCGAACAGAAGATCGGCCTTCTGTATGCCGCGGGCATGGACGAAGCGGCCATCGACAAGCTTGGCTACGATCCGATCAAGCCGCGCCTGACGCAGATCGCCGCGCTGAAGAACAGCGCCGACATCGCGAAGTTCATCACGACCCGCTTCAACGAGGGCGACGCCTACGTGTTCGCGTTTGGCGCCGGCGCCGATTTCAAGGACGCGACGAAACAGATCGGTTACGTGTTCCAGGACGGCCTGGGCCTGCCGACCAAGGACTACTACAGCGAGGCCAAGTACCAGGACATCCGCAAGGCTTACGTGGCCTATATCGCCAAGGCGTTCGAGTTGACCGGCGCCAAGCCCGCCGACGCGGCCAAGCAGGCCGCCTCGGTGCTCGCGTTCGAAACCAAGCTGGCCGCCGCCTCGCTGGCGCCGACGCAGATGCGCGATCTCGACAACCAATACCACTACGTCAGTCTGGCCGAAGCCGACAAGATCAGTCCGCATTTTTCGTGGGAGACGTTCTTCACGGCGCAGGGCGCCGCCATCGACAAGGGCTTTTCGCTCTCGCAGCCGAAGTTCATCGCCGAATTCGACAAGTTGCTGGCCACCGCCCCCATTGCGCAGTGGCAGGCCTACCTGCGTTTCCACGCCATCGATGGCGCCGCCACGGCGCTGAGCACCCCGTTCCAGACCGCGCATTTCGAATTCCACAGCAAGACCCTCGGCGGCCAGCCCGAGCAGCAGGCGCGCTGGAAGCGCGTGCTGGGGGCGGTCAATGGCGCCATGGGCATGGGCATGGGCGAGATCTACGTCGCCAAGTATTTCCCGCCCGAAGCCAAGCAACGCGCCGAAACGCTGGTGACCAACGTGCGCAACGCGCTGAAGAACCGCATCGAGCACCTCGACTGGATGAGCGCCGAGACGAAGAAGAAGGCCGTCGAGAAGTGGAACGACTTCCTGCCCAAGATCGGTTATCCGGATCAGGGCGAATGGCGCGACTGGTCCGGCCTGACGATCGAATCCGGCAACTGGTTCGCCGACCTCGAAGCGGCGGGCAAGTACAACTACCACTACGACGT
>DASTAL010000145.1:0-4188 GCA_035712685.1 Rudaea sp.
AAGTACGTATTGGCGCAGCTCGCCGCAAGCCGCGAGCCGGTAACATTCGAATTCGATGCGCGGCGCAAGGATGGCAGCCTCGTGCCGACCGAGGTCCGCGCGCAGGCGATCCGCGACAGCGAGGGCAGGATCCTGTGGACCGAAGGTTCAGCCCAGGACATCGGCGCGCGCCGCCGCGCGGAAATCGCCTTGAAGGAATCCGAAGCGCGTTATCGCACCCTGGTCGAGCACAGCCAGGTCGGTGTGTACATGATGCTGGATGACCGCTACACCTACGTGAACCAGGCGTTCGCGGCGATGTTCGGTTACCGCGAGGAAGAACTGGTCGGCGCCGATTTCCGCTTGCTCGTGCCGCCCGAATCGCGCGACCACCAGGAAGACCGCTACCGCCGTCGCAGCGAGGGCGAGCCGAGCGGCGGCGATTACTGCATCGTGTTGATGCGCAAGGACGGCGTGCGCATCCAGGTTGTGGTCAGCGCCGGCCACGTGGAAATGAACGGCAAGCGCTACACCAGCGGCACGATCCGCGACGTGACCGCGCAGCTGCGCGTGCAACGCGAGCTGGAACACAGCGCCACGCACGATCTGCTGACCGGCCTGCCCAATCGGTTCTTCTTCGAGCGCCAGCTCGAACAGACGATCGCCCATGCGCAGGCGAGTGGCGATTTCCATTTTGCCGTGCTGTTCCTTGATCTGGACGGATTCAAGCTGGTCAACGACAGCCTCGGCCACGCCTGCGGCGACGATTTGCTGATGCAGATCGCCGAATGCCTGCGCGCGAACCTGGGCGGGCAATGCCTCGTCGCGCGCTACGGTGGCGACGAGTTCACCCTGCTGCCGCATGGCGCCTGTCCGCGCGGCCGCGCCGAACAGCTCGCGCAGCGCGTGCTCGCGCTGCTGGCCGGCTCGTTCGAGGTGCGCGGCCATCGCGTGTTTTCCGGAGCCAGCGTCGGCGTGGTGCTGGGCCGCGCCGAATACCAGTCGCCGGATCAATTGTTGCGCGACGCCGATACCGCCATGTACCGCGCCAAGGCCGGTGGCAAGTCCGCTTACGTGATCTTCGACGACGCCATGCATGCGGCGGCGCGTGCGCGCCTGAAACTGGAGACGGACTTGCGCTTCGCCCTCGAGCGCGGCGAATTCCGCATCTTCCACCAGCCGATCGTGGATTTGCGCAATGGCCGCGTGCAGGGATTCGAGGCGCTCGTGCGCTGGCAGCATCCGCAGCGCGGCTTGCTGTTGCCTGACGATTTCCTCACCGTTGCCGACGAAACCGGAACCCTCGTCGGGATGGACTGGTGGGTGCTCGAACAGGTCTGCGAGAACCTGTTGCGCTGGCAACGGCGCCTGCCCGCGCATGCACGCCTGCGTGCCAGCGTCAACGTCGACGACCGCCAGTTCGCCGATCCGAACCTGGTCGAGCACCTGCGCGACGTGCTGCGGCGCACCGGCGTCGATCCGTCCACGTTGGCGCTGGAAATCACCGAGACCGTTTTCCGTCGCGGCAGCGACGAGGCGGCGCAAACCCTGCATGGCCTGAAGCAGTTGGGCGTGTCGCTCGTGGTCGACGATTTCGGCACCGGCTATTCGTCGCTGGACTCGTTCGCCGCGTCGCCGTTCGACGCGCTCAAGATCGACCGCAGTTTCATCCGCGACATGGTGACGAATTTCCGCCATCGCGCGATCGTGCGCACGATCGCCGCCTTCGCCGAGGACATGCGCCTGGACCTGATCGCGGAAGGCGTCGAGACGGCCGAGCAGGCCGGATTGTTGCGCGATCTGGGCTGTACCGTGGCGCAGGGCTTTCTCTATGCCCCGGCCCTACCGCAGGCCGAGTTCGAAACGCTGCTCGAGAGCGGCTTCGCACAGCAGTCGAATTCTTCACCGTCGGCGGTTGCGTAACTGCTGCACTGCGGCATAATGAGGCTCCTTCTGGAGTCGCTCATGAGTCGCACCTTCAACTTCAGCGCCGGACCCGCGGCGCTGCCGGAACCCGTCCTGCGCCGTGCCCAGGCCGAAATGCTGGAGTGGGGCAAGGCCCGTGCCAGCGTCATGGAAATCAGCCACCGCGGCAAGGATTTCATCGCGATGGCGCAGAAGGCCGAGCACGACCTGCGCACGCTGATGCAGGTTCCGCAAGGCTACAAGGTGTTATTCCTGCAAGGCGGTGCGACGCAGCATTTCGCCCAGATCCCGATGAATTTCGCGCGCCGCGACCAGAGCGTCGACTACGTCGTGACCGGCCACTGGGGCGAGAAGGCCGCGAAGGAAGCCAAGCCGCTGGCGCAGGTGCGCATCGCCGCGAGCGGCGCGGCAGGCAACTTCACCGCGATTCCGCCGCGCGCGCAGTGGCAACTCGATGCGGACGCGGCCTACCTACACTACACGCCGAACGAAACCATCCACGGCGTCGAATTCCACGATGTTCCCGACGCCGGCGGCCTGCCGCTGGTCGCGGACATGTCTTCCAACATCCTGTCGCGGCCGGTCGACGTGTCGAAATTCGGCGTCATCTACGCCGGTGCCCAGAAGAACATCGGCGCATCGGGCCTGGTCGTGATGATCGTGCGCGAAGACCTGCTCGCGCGCTGCCCCAAGGACATCCCGAAAATCTTCAACTACGCCGAACACGCGGCCAACGAGTCGATGCTCAATACGCCGAACACGTTCGGCTGGTACCTGGCCGGGCTCGTGTTCGAATGGCTGCTGGAGCAGGGCGGCGTGGCGGCAATGGGCGAACGCAACCGTGCCAAGGCCGACCTGCTTTATGGCTATATCGATACCTCGGGTTTCTACAAGAACCCGGTGGAAAAATCCGCGCGTTCGTGGATGAACGTGCCGTTCACCCTGCCGCGCGAGGAACTCGACGCGGCGTTCCTGAAGGAAGCCGAAAACGCGGGCCTGATGGCTCTCAAGGGCCATCGTGCGGTCGGCGGCATGCGTGCTTCGCTTTACAACGCCATGCCGCTGGAAGGCGTGCAGGCGCTGGTGGCTTTCATGAAGGACTTCGCGGCGAGGAACGCGTGATGTTCAAGATCCAGACCCTCAACAACATTTCGCGCAACGGCCTCGACCGCTTTCCGGCGAATCTGTATTCGGTCGCGAACGATGTCGCCGAGCCCGATGCGCTGCTGCTGCGCTCGGCCGACCTGCACGGCAAGCCACTGGCTGCATCGATCAAGGCCGTCGCGCGCGCCGGCGCGGGCACGAACAACATTCCCGTGGCCGAGTTCAGCCAGCGTGGCGTGCCGGTGTTCAATGCGCCGGGCGCGAACGCGAACGCGGTCAAGGAACTCGTCGTTGCCGGCATGCTGATCGCCGCGCGCAACCTCGACAGCGCACTTGCCTTCGTCGGCGGCCTCAAGGGCGGCGATCATTTGCACGACAAGGTGGAGGCGGAGAAGAAACGCTTCGTCGGTTCGGAACTCGCCGGCAAGACGCTCGGCGTCGTCGGCCTCGGTGCGATCGGCGTCAAGGTCGCCAACGCGGCGCATGCGCTCGGCATGCGCGTGCTCGGTTTCGATCCGCACATGACCGTGGACGGCGCCTGGGCGCTGTCGTCGGATGTGGCCAAGGCCGGATCATTGAACGAGTTGTACGCGGCTTCGGACTACATCACCTTCCACGTGCCGCTCAACGATGCCACGCGTGGTGTTTTCGGCATGACGGCGCTGGATGTGGTGCGGCCCGGAACCGTGTTGCTCAACTTCGCGCGCGAGGGCATCGTCGATCCGTTGGCGCTGGCGGCGGGACTCGCGAGCGGCCGCATCGGCCGTTACGTCACCGATTTCCCGAGCGCCGACCTCGTCGGCAACACACGCGTGATTGGCCTGCCGCACTTGGGCGCGTCCACCGGCGAGGCCGAGGAAAACTGCGCGCTCATGGTCGTCGACCAGCTGCGTGAATTCCTCGAAAACGGCAATGTCCACAACGCCGTGAATTTCCCGAACACGCGCATGGCGCGGGCGGGCAAGGCGCGCCTGTGCATCGCCAACCGCAACCGGCCGAACATGATCGGCCAGCTTTCGCATGTGCTCGGCGAAGCCGGCGTCAACATCGCCCAGATGCACAATGCCTCGCGCGGCGACATCGCCTATACGCTGATCGACCTGGATTCGGCAGCCAGCGACGCGCTGGTCGCCGCAATCGGCGGGATCGAAGGCATACTTTCGGTGCGCGCGATTTCCG
>DASTAL010000146.1:0-3831 GCA_035712685.1 Rudaea sp.
GATCGCCTCGCGCCACTGTTCGACGAACAGGATGCGATCTTGCGGCGTAAGCGCAACGATGATCACGCCGCCGCCGGGATTCGTGCGCTCGGCGAATTCCCAGCGCCCGCGTTTGCGCAGGCGCAGCCATTGGCCGTTGAAAAGCGTCTGTGTTTGCGTCATTCTGGGCAGCTTTCTTTCCGCATGTCGTTGCGCGACGCGCGAACTTCGCCGCGGCGCCGCGGTCATACCCGCCTCACATCATCACGGATTCGCCCATGCCGATTCAATCGTTGCGCATTCAATCGTGGATTCTGGCCGCCGCGGCCGCGGCCATCCCGTTCGCCGCTGCCGCGCAATCGGCCCCCTCCGCGGACGCCGCCGCCAAGGCCCGCGCCGAGCTGGTCAAGCGCGCCGAGGCGCTGACCGAAGACCAGGTCATGCAATCGCACGACATGGCGGGGCTGAGCGCGCTCGGCCAGGTCTATGCCGCGCAAAACGACATGCCGCGCTTCATCTGGGTGCTCAAGCGCGTCGGCGAACTCTCGCCGAACTCCGGCGAACTCAAGCTGCAACTCGCGCTCGCCTACGCAAAGATCGACGACAAGCCGCATGCCTACGATACCTTGATCCGCATGCAGACACAGGGTTTCGGCTACGACATCGCCAACGACAAGCGCTTCGATCCGATCCACGGTACCAAGGTGTGGGATTATCTGGTCGCCAATCTCAACGTCAACGCCAAGCAGTTCGGCGAGGGCCGGGCCGCGTTCACCCTGCCAAAGGGCGATTACCTGTACGACGCGCTGGCCTGGGACGCCAAGCGTGGCGACCTGCTCGTCGGCAGCGTGCGCGACGGCTCGATCCAGCGCGTCGACACGCACGGCAAGCTTGCCGATTTCATTACCGCGGGTGCGGACAACGGCCTGTGGGGCGTGGATGCGCTCGCTGTCGATGCGACGCGCGGCAAACTCTATGCGAGCAGTTCCTCGACCACGATCTATCGGGGTTTCAGCGGCGACAACGCCGGCAAGGCTGGCATCTTCGAGTTCGACCTCGCCAGCGGCAAATTGCTGAAAAAATACGCGTTCGAGGCGGGTGCCGGCACGCATCGATTGACCGCGTTGGTCGTCGCCTCCGATGGCAAGGTCTACGCCGCCGATGCCGCGCGCAAGCAGATCTTCAAGCTCGAAGACGGCAAGCTGCGCGATATCGTGAACAATCCGAAATTGACCAGCTTCAGTGCGCTGGCCGTGTCCGGCGACGGCCGCACGTTGTACTTGGCCGACTATGCGCTCGGCATCTTCGGTTATGACCTCGCCACCGGCAAGGCATTTCAGGTCGCTTACGATCAATCGAGGCTGGTACTCGGCGGCATCGTTTCGATGCAGTGGTACGACGGCACGCTCGTCATTGTCGAGGACGGCATGGTGCCCAAGCGCATCATGCGCCTGCAGTTGGACAAGGACGGACGCAAGATCGCGAACGCGATGCCGCTTGACGTCGCGCATGCCGCATTCGCCGAACTCGGCGCCAGCACGATCGCGGGAGACAAGCTCTACACCATCGTCAATCGCCAGGGCAGCCTGTACGACGACCATGGCGTGCTGACGGGTGCAGACAAGCTGGCGCCGACCACGATTTTCCGCAGCAACCTGCGCTTCGCCTGGGGCCAGAGCGGGGTCAGCGGCGGCGCGACGGAAATTGCGCCGGACAAGTCCGGCAAACGCAAGAAGGCCGGCATCAAGCCTGCCGTGCCCGCGCCGGAAAAACACTGATCAGGCGAGCAGGGCCTTGCAGCGTTTGCGGGTCAGGGGACCAAAGCGCAACGTATCCAGCAGCGCATCCAGCGCATCGGCATCGGCGGCCGCACGTGCAAGGCCCGACGGATGCGCCGGCACCGGCGCGTCCAGCACGATGCTCGCGAGCGCGCGCGAAAGCATCGCTTGCGCGCGGTGTTCCTTCAGCCGCACATAGGTTTGTCCGGCGCCGCGCAGGCGCAGATAAGGCACCTCCTCGATGCGCGCGTAGAGCGCGTCGAGCGAGTCGAAGTTGGCGAGCAGTTGCGCCGCGGTTTTCGCGCCGACGCCGGGCACGCCGGGGATGTTGTCGACGGCATCCCCGGTCAGGCCGAGGAAATCGGCGACCTGATCCGGGCGCACGCCGAGGCGCTGCTTGACGCCGTGCGCGTCCCAGCGCTGGTCTTTCGAGAAGTCCCACTGTTCATCGTGATCGCCGATGAGCTGGCCGAAATCCTTGTCCGCCGAGACGATCACGCTGCGCATGCCGTGCGCGCGAGCGAGCGTGAGCGCGCTGCCGATCAGGTCGTCCGCTTCGTATTGCGTGTCGCGCAACACGCACAGGCCGAACGCCGCGGCCACGCGCTTGCAGTAATCGAATTGCACTTTCAACTCCGCCGGCGGCAGCTCGCGGTTGGCCTTGTAGGCCGGGTAGATCGCGTTGCGGAACGAACTGGTCAGCGATTCGTCGAAGGCGACGGCAATGTGTGTCGGCTGCGCGCGCTCGAGGAAATCGCACAGGAAGCGGGTGAAACCGTGCACCGCGTTGACCGGCGCGCCGTCGGCGTCGACGAACTCCGGCGGCATCGAGTGCCAGGCACGGAAGATGTACAGGCTCGCGTCGATCAGGTGAACCGTTTGCATCACAGGCGCAGCTCGCCGACGACATCGCGCAAGGTCGGACGCGTGCGCTCGGGTGCGGCCTCCTTCGGCGTGCCGATGTGCACGAAGGCGACGATGCGTTCGTGCGGGGCCAAGCCGAACAGCGCCGCGGCCCCGGCGTCGTAGGCCGCCCAGCCGGTCAGCCACTGCGCGCCGAAGCCGAGCGCCTGCGCGCCGAGCAGCAGGTTGTAGGCGACGCAGCCGGCGGACAGGAGCTGCTCCTGCGCGGGGATTTTCGGATGATGTTCGTCGATGCGCGCGATCACCGCGACGATGATCGGCGCGAATGAAAAACGCTCGCGGTCCTTGGTCAGCAGCGCAGACGCGATTTCCGGTTCGAGGTGGTGGTGGATCTGCGCGAGCTTTTCGCCGAGCGCGATGCGGGTTTCGCCCGCGATCGTGAGCAACCGCCACGGCACGAGCTTGCCGTGGTCGGGCACGCGGATCGCGGCCCCGAGCAGGCGCTCAACCTGAACGGGCGTCGGTCCCGGTTCGCCAAGCTGGCGCGCGGGCGTGGAGCGGCGGGAATCGATGAGATCGAGAAGATCCATGTGGCAAGATCGGTAAGTCCGGGATTTCAAGGATAGCAGCCGCGCCGTCCCTGGACCCTTGAAGAACCGTCGCGAGCAAAGACAGGTCGCGCGTCGCCAGCGCGCAGGAACCGGAGTTTACTTATGCGTAAATGAGGATTCCGAGCACTGCCGGCGCGCGAGATGTCGAGCGCAGCAGGTTATTCAGGGGTCCGGCAGGCGAACGGCAGGCAAGCATGCAGCCATGGAATCGGCGGCAGCCACGGTCCGGCCAGCGTGAGCGCCGCGCTGGCGAGCAGGGCGAATCCGGCGATGCGCCGTGCCGCGGGTCTTGCGCCGAAGCCGGCGAAACGCTGCGCGCCGAACGCGGCGAGGAACATCGACGGCAGGGTGCCGATGCCGAATGCCGCCATCGTCGCCGCGCCTTGCAGCGCATCACCCTGCAACGCGGCGATCAGCAGCACGGTGTAGACGAAGCCGCAGGGCATCCAGCCCCAGACCATGCCGAAGGCGAGCGCGCGTGGCAGGCTCGTCACCGGCAGCAGGCGCCGCCCGAGCGGCGCGATGCGCTGCCACAGGCGATGGCCGATGCCGAAGCCCGGATCACGCAGGCGCCCGAACGCGACCAGCGCGCCGAACAG
>DASTAL010000147.1:0-2507 GCA_035712685.1 Rudaea sp.
TCTCGCCTGTGAATTGATCCGACGCCGCTCGTTGACGCCGGACGACGCCGGCTGCCAGGTGCTGATCGGCGAGCGCCTGCAGCGCGCCGGATTCGCCATCGAACATCTGCGTTACGGCGACGTTTCCAATTTGTGGGCGACACATGGCGACGGCGATCCGGTGTTCGCATTCCTCGGCCATACCGACGTGGTGCCGACCGGTCCCGAATCGGAATGGAAGAGCCCGCCATTCGAGCCGGTCATTCGCGATGGACGGCTATACGGCCGCGGCGCGGCGGACATGAAATCCGGCGTGGCGGCGATGGCGATCGCGCTCGAGCAATTCGTCGCCGCGCACCCGCAGCATCGCGGCACGGTCGCGTTGCTGCTGACCAGCGACGAGGAAGGTCCGCTGAATCGCGATGGCGTCCGCCGCGTTGTCGAGGAATTCCGCCGTCGCGGCCAGCGCATCGATTTCTGCGTGGTCGGCGAGCCGTCGTCGGCGGAAAGACTCGGCGACATCGTGCGCGTGGGCCGGCGCGGCTCGTTGTCGGCAAGCCTGACTGTGCGCGGCGTGCAGGGCCACGTCGCCTATCCGGACAAGGTGCGCAATCCGATCCATCTCGCGGCGCCGGCGCTGGCCGAACTCGCCGCGACGCGCTGGGACGAAGGCAATGCGGCCGATTCAATCACTATCTTTCCGCCGACCTCGTTCCAGATTTCGAACGTGCATGCCGGCACTGGCGCCTTGAATGTCGTGCCCGGTGCGCTGGAGGCGAAATTCAACTTCCGCTTTTGCACGGCGAGTACGGCGCAATCCCTGCGCGAACGCACCGAGGCCATCCTGCGCAAGCACGGCCTCGATTTCCACATCGACTGGGATTTGTCCGGCGAACCCTTCGTCACGTCCGCCGGAAAATTGCGTAGTGCAGTGGAGGTCGCAACGCAGGCCATTTGCGCAATCGCACCGCGCGCGGATACCGGCGGCGGCACGTCCGATGCGCGCTTCATTGCGCCGCTCGGCGCTGAAGTCGTTGAAGTCGGGCCGGTCAATGCCAGCATCCACAAGATCGACGAGCATGTGGCGCTGGACGACCTGGAAAAATTGCCCGGCTGGTATCGGCGGATCGTCGAGACGTTGCTTTTGGACGGTTAGGCGGCGCGCTGCAGCAAGCCGCGCGCGAGGAAGAGTTCCACGCGCTCGAACGGAATGCGGTCGCCGGCATCGCTGCCGTAATACGCCTCGGCGATGTTGCCGTGCTCGTCGATGAGGAAATCCGCGGGCATCAGGTTGGTGGTGTTGAGTCCCGCCAGGCCGACGATGCGCAAACCCTTGATCAGGGTCGGCACGCGCGTGAGGATGCCCTTGAGCTTGCGCCAGAACGAGCGCTCGATGCGGTAGGTTTCATGCGCGATCGAGGTCGGGTCGGCGACGACCTGGAACGGCCGCGGCTGGCGCGCGACGAAGCGGTGCACCTGCTCCGGCGTGGAAGTGAATACCGCGACGATGTCCAGGCCGAGTTTGCTCAGCGCGGCATGGTGGTTGGTCAATTCGTAGATGCGGAAGTTGCAGAACGGGCAGGCGGCATCGCGGAAGAAGCACAGCAACGTGCGGCGATTGTTGCCGCCGATGCGGACGGGCTTGCCCTCGATGTCGGTGAGCGCGAGTTTTGGCGCCTTGGCCGGTGCGGAAAGTCTCATTGCGTCTGCCCCTGTTGCGTTGGAGTGCTTCAGCTCGACGACGCGCCGCCGAGCCGGTATTGGTAAACCAGTTTCCCGCCGAGCCAGCCGCCGGCGGTCAGACACAGGAAACCGGCGATGCTGCAGGCGAGCGCGATGGTGTTCGGCGCGAGCAGCGTGGTGTGGTCGAGGCGAGCGAACAGGCTGATCGCGTACAGCGTCAGCGCCGCCGACATCGCGCCCATGTGCAGGTGGACGCTGCGCCAGGCCGGACTTTCATCGGCAACATGCGTCAATTCGTACAGGCCGGCCAGCAGCGCGGGAACCGCCGTGACCAGGCCGATGACAAGCAACGCACCGGCGAGGTGCCAGGCCGGTTCGCCGAAATGCAGGCTGGCCAGATCCGCCGCGGTGGTCAACGACCAGCACGCGACGGGGAAATGCACCAGCGCCGGATGCAGTGGGTGTCGCATCGCGATCAGACCAGCAGCAGGCTGAGCAGGGTCAGGAATCCGACCACGGCAACACCCGCATGCACGCAGACGATGGCTTTCGGCGGCAGCTGGCGGCGCAGATGGAACGCGGCGAGGAAGAAGCCGCCCAGGGCCGCGAGGACAAGCAGGCCAAGGGCGGCGAAAAGCCGAGCGGAACTGGCGCCTTGCAGCACGATCACGATCAGGGTGACGAGGCCGGCGGCGCCGAGCAGGGCGTGCAGCAGGGACAGCGCCCACGGCGCGAATTTGCCGCGCAACACATGTGCGGCGAGGACGAGGCCGCCGACGGCGGCGATGGCGAAGATGATGATGGCGTAGTTGAGCATGGTGTTCCCCTCAGGTTGGTGAAAGCGG
>DASTAL010000148.1:0-6618 GCA_035712685.1 Rudaea sp.
ATGCAGATGGTGCGTGCCGGGCATGCGCAAAACCTCGATGCCATTCACTTGCGCGATGCGCCGATCCATTGCCGTGCGCGGCATGTAAGGCTGCTCGGGTTCGGCCAGAATCAGCGCGGTTGGCGCGCGAATGCCGCGCAGCACGGCGAGCACCTGCTCTTCGGTATTGCGCACCGGCGAGGCAAGCATCAGGCGCGGATCGGTCGACCAGGTCAGGCCGCCGGTCACGGCCTTGACGCCGCGTTCGACCAGAATTTTCGCCGCTGCGCGCGACAGCTCGTTGGCGCGCATCCGCGCAGCGACGGCTTCGTCCAGATCCTTGAACACGCGTGGCGACTTCGCATCGGCAGAATTTCGATCGGCAAAGGCACGCTGCAATTGCTCCAGCGCCAGTTCCGGAGCCTGCGTGAGCGGCCCGAGTCCCTCGACCAGGAGCAGGCGTTCGATGCGCTCCGGGCAGGCGCCCGCCAGCATGCTCGCTACCGCCGCGCCGAGCGAATGGCCGAGCAGGCCGAAACGCCCCCAGCGCAGCGCATCCGCGGCGGCGAGCGCGTCGCTGAGGTAATCGACGTAGTGGTACCAGGCGCCGGGCGGACGCCAGTCCGAACGGCCGTGACCGGGAAAATCAATTGCCACAATGTGGAAATGTCCACAAAGCAATGGCGCAAGCGCAGCAAATGAGGCGGCATTGTCCAGCCAGCCGTGCAGGGCCAGCAGTTTCGGCTGCGATTCCACGCCCCAGGCCTGCGCGGCAAGCCGCTGCCCGGGCAAGGTCAATTCGATGTCACGGGGCGGCATCGGTCCAGCCCTGCGCGTGGCGCCGGATCAGGTTCGCGAGCAGGCGCACGTGCGCGCCCGCCGCATTCAGCGCCGGAATGTAATCCAGGCGCTGACCGCCGGCGGCAAGGAATTCCTCGCGCCCGCGAATGGCGATTTCTTCCAGGGTTTCCAGGCAGTCCACGGCGAATCCCGGGCACAGCGCCTGCACGTGGCGCACGCCGGAATGCGCGAGCTGCGCGAGCGTCTCGTCGGTGTAGGGCGCCAGCCAGCGCTCGCGGCCGACGCGCGACTGGAACGCGACCACCAGTTCCGATTCGGATATGCCCAGGCGCTCACGCAGCAGCCGTGCTGTCTCCAGGCATTGATCGCGGTACGGATCGCCGGCGTTGACGTAGCGTTCCGGAATTCCGTGAAACGAAAGCAACAGGCGTTCGCCGCGACCGTGCGTGAACCAGTATTTCTCGACGGCGGCGGCGAGCGCTTCGATGTAGCCCACGTCGGCGTGATAATCGGCAATGCTGCGGATTTCGGGTATGCGCCGTTCGCCGCGCAGCGCGGCGAAGACGGCATCGAACCCGGCCGCAGTGGACGTCGCCGAATATTGCGGGAACAGCGGCAGCAAGAGGACCCGCCGCACGCCATCGGCAAGCAGTCCGCGGACGACCTCGTCGACGGCCGGTTGGCCGTAAGTCATCGCCAGTTCCACGCGCATTTTCGTGTCGCGCAATTCGGCGGCCAGTCGCGTTGTCAGTGCGCGGCTGTTGACCAGCAGCGGCGATCCCTGTGGCGTCCAGATTTTGGCGTAGGCCCGCGCCGAACGACTCGGTCGCACGCTCAGGATCACGCCATACAGCAAAGGCAGCCAGAGCCAGCGCGGATAATCGACGACGCGGCGGTCACTCAGGAATTGCGCCAGGTAACGGCGCACGGCCGACGCCGTGGGCGCCGACGGGGTACCCAGGTTGATGAGCAGCACGGCTGTCCCGGAAATGGACTCGCTACTTGGATCGGGCATGTTTGATTGGCCGGAAGTCGGGGCAACGCTAAAACCCCAATACCTTGTGCTGTTCGATGAGCCGCAGCGCCAGCGGTTGTGGCTGTGGGGGTCGCTTGCCGCGCCAGTGTAGCATTGCCGCGCCAAGGCTTTGTTTTCCTTGTATTCGCTGCTAGACTCGCGTGGCCACATCCTCGACGATGTGGCTGACGATTACTACAAGAACATAACGAGAAAAATCGCATGCCCCTGCGCGCAATTCTATTCGCGCTCGTGCTTGGCGTCTTCGCCAGCCAGGCACGCGCCTCCGATCTCGTCGGTTACGGCGAGGCATTCAATGTGCTGTATGCCGTCGACCTGACGACGAATACGGCCGTCCAGATCGGCGGGCCCGGCCAGATCACCTACGCCAACATCGAAGGCCTGACGTTCAGTCCAGGCGGCACGCTCTATGCGGTATCGGACGCCGGCCCGACGAAAACGCTGCTCACCATCGACCAGGGCTCCGGCATCGCAACCGCGGTCGGCACGCTCAATCTGGGTACCAACAATCAACTCGATCTGGCGCTGGCGTTCACTTGCGACGGCAAGTTGTGGATGTCGGCAAGCACCGGGCAGTTCTGGAGCGTGGATCCGGCTACGGCAAGCGCCACCGCACTCGGCAACCTCGGCGTCAAGATCACCGGCATGGCGGCGCGCGGTTCTCTGCTCTACGCTGCCGGCAGCCAGGGCAACAACAACCTGTATTCGATCGATACGGTCAAGGCGACGGCGACCCTGGTCGGCAGTTATCAGTCGACGAACTACATCACCACCATCAGCCCCGCCTTCGATGCCTCCGGACAGTTGTGGGCGATCCTCGATTACGTACCGCCGCAGCAAGGCAACGCTTTGATCGCGGATTGGAGCGACCTGGCAAAGCTTTCCGTCGCCTCGGGAGCATTGACCGTTCTGGGCAATATCACCCCTCCGGCGCCGGTCGATACGAATTCGCCGACTTACGCCAATCTGTACCAGATCGGCCTCAAGGGCCTGGCGATTCCGTCCGGTGCCTGTGCCGCCGCGGCCACGACGGCATCCACGCCCGCGCTTTCCACGCGCGGGATCGCGGCCCTGATCGCCTTATTGCTGCTGTTCGGCGGAACTCGGCTGCGTCGGCGGCATCCAAATTGTTGATGCGCGGCCTCGTCGCAGGCCGCTTCCGTTTCACGAAGGAAACCACTGATGCCCCTCTGGATCGCCCGGATAGCTGCGTGCGCCGCACTGATCGTCGCCATCACGGCAACGCCCGCCCATGCCGGCGAACAGGAGACCGCACGTGCGAACAACGCCGTGCGCGTGCTCAAGGAAATCATGCAGGCACCGGACAGCCGCATTCCGGGCCATCTTCTGCGCGACGCCTACGCCGTGGCCGTGATCCCCGACGTGATCAAGGCTGGCCTCATCATCGGTGGGCGACACGGACTGGGCCTGTTGTCGGTGAAGACGCCGAACGATGTCTGGAGCAATCCCACGTTCATCGGCATGACCGGCGGCAGCATCGGCTTCCAGGCCGGCGTGCAGTCGACCGACGTGATCCTGATTTTCCGCACCCAGCGCGGCGTGGATTCGATCGTGCACGGCAAGTTCACGCTCGGCGCCGACGCCTCGGTCGCGGCCGGGCCGGTCGGCCGCACGGCGAACGCCGCCACGGACGCGCAACTGCGCGCCGAGATCTACTCCTACTCGCGCGCACGCGGATTGTTTGCCGGCGTCGCCCTCGACGGCTCGGTGTTGTCCATCGACAACACCGCCAATCAGGCCGTGTACGGCGAGGGCATCACGCCGCGGCGCATCTTCGAGGGCGGCTTGGGCAACGTGCCGGATGCGGTCGTGGACTTTCGCGACCGGCTGGAGGAGTACACTGCGCGTTGAGGATCGCGTGTCGGCGCCGTTGCGCCGAACGCGTTGTGGGTACCGGCATTCGGTTTTTGCGGAGCGTATGACATGGGCGGTTTGAGCATCTGGCACTGGATCATCATTATCATCGCGGTCGTGCTGATTTTCGGCACCAAGAAGCTGCCGAACATCGGCGGCGACCTGGCGTCGGCCATCAAGAATTTCCGCAAGGGCATGCAAGACGACGACAAGTCCGACGCCGCGCAGCTCAAGGCCGACCCGCCGGGCCAGCAGGGTCAATCCGCGCCTGCCGCCAACAAGGATGGCAGCAAGGACGGCAACGCGCCGTAACGCCATGTTCGACATTGGCACCGGCGAACTCGCCCTGATCGCGGTGGTCGCGCTGCTCGTTCTCGGGCCGGAACGCCTGCCGAAAGCCGCTCGCACCGCGGGCGCGCTCATGCGGCGCGCGCGCGCAAGCTGGCAGAATGTGCGCAGCGAAATCGAGCGCGAACTGGCGGCCGAAGAACTCAAGCAATCGATCAAACGCGGGGCGAGCGAGCTCGATCCGCGCGCCGACATCAGCGCCGCGTTGCGCGACGCCGTGCACGGCCCGCCACGACCGAACGACCCGCCGGCAGCATCCGATGAGCAACGCTGAGGCGACGCCTCCGGACGCGAGCGCGGACGAGGCGGCTGGCGGCAACGAGCAATCCTTCATCTCGCACCTGATCGAGCTGCGCGCACGCCTGCTCAAGGCGATCGCCGCCGTACTCGTCGTGCTGGTCGCGCTGTTGCCATTCGCCGACCGCATGTACCACTTCATCGCCGAACCGTTGCTGCAGCGCCTGCCGCAGGGCGCGCACATGATCGCGATCGAAGTGGCCTCGCCGTTCATGACGCCGGTGAAACTCGCGGCCGTGGTTGCCCTGTTCCTGGCCATGCCGGCAGTGCTGTATCAATTGTGGCGTTTCGTGGCGCCGGGCCTGTACCGACACGAAAAGAAGATGGCCCTGCCGCTGTTGGTGGCCAGCGTCGGCATGTTTTACCTCGGCTGCGCGTTCGCGTACTACCTGGTGTTGCCCAAGGTGTTCGTGTTCCTGCTCGGTGTCACGCCGGATGGCGTGGCGATCATGACCGACATCGGCAAATACCTGGATTTCGTGCTGACCATGTTCCTTGCGTTCGGCGTATGCTTCGAGGTACCCGTCGTGGTGTTCCTGCTCGCCCTGCTCGGCGTCGTCAATGCCGAGCAACTGACCCGGCAACGCCCGTACGTCGTGCTCGGCGTGTTCGTGATCGCGGCGGTGCTGGCGCCGCCGGACGCTTTGTCCATGCTCATGCTCGCCATTCCGATGTGCCTGCTCTACGAGCTCGGCGTGGTCGCCGTGCGCCTGTTCGTGCGCCGCGCACAGACCGGTGCACAAGCCTCGCCGAAGGCCTGATCGCGTCTCCTGTCGCCCCCGCTTTTGGCGCATTGCAGCGCCGATTGTCGCGTTGTCTTTTGCGTCATTCTGGCATAGACTTAATGTTGCATTTGGCACATTTTCCACTTCGCGCACCCCCGCTGCGCACACCCCCGAAAACAGGAGCTCAAGAAAATGGCAAAGAACGAAGATACACGCGACGCCAGCCTGCGCGTGTCGAAGAAGACGCGCGACAGCCTGAAGGCCGCCGCGGCCGTCGCCGGACGTCCGCTGTACGATGTTACCAATGAGGCGATCAACAACTACCTCGCCTCGGTCAAGTCGGGCGGTGCGCGCAAAGGCAAGAAGTAAGAATTCTTCGTCCGCGCAGCGTGCGCGGATGCACCAGCGAAAACGGCCCGAACGGGCCGTTTTTTGTTTGGACGACTTATCTCGCGGCGAGCCGCGCGAACCGGCGCAATACCGATCGCGCCTGCGGCGTGGCGCGGACCTCGCGCAGCATCGCCGCCACGTCGAAATCCTCGTCGGCCAGTGCACCGTCGCGGGCGCGGATGTAGGCGCGCATCTCGCGCGCGCCGAATTCGGGATGGAATTGCAGACCCCAGGCGCGCGGCGCGAAGCGCACGGCCTGGCAGTCGTCGAGGCTGGATCGCGCCAACACGACGGCATCGCGGGGAGGTTCAAGCACAGTTTGCAGGTGCGTGGCCTGTGCATCGATCGCCAGCGGTGCCGAATCGAACAACGCATCCGGCACCGTTGCGGACGAGCGCTCGATGCGGACACTGCCCATTTCGCGTCCGCGCGGGTTGTAATCGACGCGGCCACCGAGTGCGTGCGCAAGCAGCTGGTGGCCGTAGCAGACGCCGAGCACGGGGATGTCCGCATCGACCGCGCGACGCAGCCAGCGCGCGGTGGTCTCGCTCCATTGCAGCCGGTCGGTGACCATCGCGCCGGAACCGGTGACGACGACGCCGGATACGGATCGCGGCGGCGGCAATTGCGCGCCAAGATCCACGCGCACGGACGGCGCCTGGCGTGCTGACAACCCCAGCCCGCGCCGGAACCATTGCGCGAAATCGCCGTGTTGCCGGCGCACGGCGGCAATTGCCGACCCGGTCTGCACGATCAGCAAACGCACGCTGCCGCCTCGCAAACGAAAATTCGCACATGGACATGCAATCGCGGCGCGCGTCGTTCTGCGCGCTGCGGCAAAGGTGAAGCGGCTTTGCCGCGGCCGTTTGCATGCAAGTCGCGGCAGGATGCCCGATCTTGCATCATTGTTCGATTGGCGGCAGCACGCCGACGACTTCGGCAATGGTCGTCACGCCGCGCGCGACTTGCTGCGCCGCGCTCACGCGCAGCGGTCGCATGCCTTCGGCGAGCGCGGTTTCGCCCAAGCGTGCAAGATCGAGCGTGGGCTGGATCATCTGCCGCAACTGCGGCGAGATGCGCATCATTTCGTAGATGCCGGTGCGGCCGAGGAAACCCGTGTTGCGACATTCCAGGCAGCCGATCGGCGCAAACACGCGCGCCGGTGGC
>DASTAL010000149.1:0-3614 GCA_035712685.1 Rudaea sp.
GCCAGGGCCCGGCGCAGCGCGCGCGGCAGTGCCTTCACCTTGGCACCGGCGTGCGCGGCTTCTTCGCGCAGGGTCGGTGCGATCACGCCCTTGAAATAATCCGTCATCACCTGGAAACGATGGCTGAGCAGGGCCTTGATCGTCTCCGTGTCCGGCAGCGGCACGTTCGGGCGCACGTCCAGCGACGGCGCCACGCGCAGCACCTTGGCCAAACCGACGACCTCGAAGCCGCGGATCAGTGCCCAGCCGATGTCGAACTCGAAGCGGCGCAGGGCGAACTTGGATGAACTCGGGAACGCGTGGTGGTTGTTGTGCAGTTCCTCGCCGCCGATGAAGAATCCCCACGGCGTGAGGTTGGTCGCCATGTCGGCGGTTTCGAAATTGCGGTAGCCCCACCAGTGGCCGAGACCGTTGACGACGCCGGCAGCCCAGAACGGAATCCAGATCATTTGCAACGCCGAAATCGCCAAGCCCCAGACGCCGAACAGGGCGATGTTGATGATGAACATCAGGGTCGGGCCGGCGTAGGGATGCCCGCCGTAAACGTGGCGCTCGAGCCAGTCGTCCGGCGTGCCGCGGCCGTATTTTTCCATGTCCTCGGGCTTGCCCGCGGCCACGCGGTACAGGTCCACGCCTTGCCACAGCACGGTATTGATGCCGAACACCTTGGGACTGTGCGGGTCTTCCTCGGTCTCGCACTTGGCGTGGTGTTTGCGGTGCACGGCTACCCATTCCTTCGTCACCATGCCGGTCGAGATCCACGACCAGAAACGGAAGAAATGCGCCACCGCCGGATGGAAGTCGACGCCACGATGCGCCTGGCTGCGGTGCAGGTACAAGGTCACCGCGAAAATGGTCAACTGGGTGACGACGAGGAAATAAACGAGCTTGGCGACCCACGACGCCTGCGTGAGGCCATGGATGAGGAAATTGAGGATGAAATCGAGCATCGGTGTTACCTGCAAAGTAACTTCTTACTATACGTGAGCATACCCTGCCGGGCCAGTGCCGCTGCCGATCGTTAAGTTTCCGTCAGCGCACTCGCGGGAGCTCGTGCAAGCCCCTAAACTGCACCCATGAGCGAGGAATCGGCGGACATCGCCCGGCAACTGGTCGAACTGCGCATCGAGCATCGCGATCTGGATGCGGCCATCGCCCGCTTGGCGGACGATGCGCACTGCGACGAACTGCAGCTCAAGCGCCTGAAGAAACGCAAGTTGATGCTCAAGGACGCAATCGCCAGGCTCGAGAGCAAACTCATCCCGGACCTGGACGCCTAATCCGACTCCGGCTTTTCCGAAGGAACCGCCAGCGCATTACGCCGCTCGGGCGTGAGCTTGAGGATGCCGTGGCGGATTTCGCGCGACAGGATCACCTTCGCGTCGCGCACGATGTCTTCCAGCGCGGTGTCGAATTCCAGGCGTCCGTTCGCATCGGGCCAGATCACGCGACGTTCGCGCAATTTCTGGATGAAACCGCGAAACAGGGACTTGTCGAAGAACTCCGGCGCGTTCAGTTCGTGCAGCAGCGACAGGCGCTGCGCCGTGAGCGTGCACAGGTTTTCCAGTTCCGCCCCGGTCAGCGTGTTGGGGCCGTTGCGCACCAGCGCGGCGATCGCGATGTAGTAGCGCTCGAAGGCCTGCAGCATGCTGTGCGCGATGGTGCGCAACTGGAAGGCGCTGTCGCTCTGGCCCGGTTCGCGCGCAAGGATGCGGCCCTCGTCCACGTGTGCGAGCAGGCCGCGGCCGACGAAGTATTCGATGATCGCATCCATGCGCTGGGCGAAGCCGTCTTCGTCCCAGGGCAGGAACAACTCGGCCTGGATGAACGGATAGATCATGCGGCCCAGACGCAGGATGGTTTCGCGCGCGACGCGCCGGTTGTTGAGGAAGCAGCAGGCGACCCATGCCGCCGCTGCGATCAGGTGCAGCACGTTGTTGCGGAAGTACGAAAGCAGCACCGCGTTCTGGCCTTCGCAGGTCAGCACGTCGCCGAGCGGGTGCTTGATGCGGCCGATCCAGCCCATGCGCTCCGCGTAGGCGACGATGTCCGCGGGCGCCAGCGCCGTCACGGTCACGCGATCCGAATACGGCATGGCGGTGAGCAGGCCCTTTACCAGCTCGAGCTGGTCGAGCAGGTCCGCCTCGGCCATCGCATGCTTGGGCGTGGACAGGATCGCGAGCGCAAGCAGGTTGACCGGGTTGACGTCGGTGGCGCGGTTGATGTTGACCAGGATCTTTTCGCCGACCTGGTCGAGCAGGCCGTTCAGCCAGTCGGGTTTCGCGTCCGCATCACCGCTGAAGCCGCGCCAGTCGGGGCTCGCCGCGTCGAGCAGCGGCGTCAACTCAATCGGTTCGCCGAAGTTCAGCGCGACGTGGCCGTAATGCTGGCGCAGCACGCCACGCACGCCGCGGATCAGGTTCCACCAGGATTCCTTTTCCTTGGGCTTGCCCGACAGTTCGCCGATGTAGGACTTGCCTTCCATCAGCTTTTCGTAGCCGATGTACACCGGCTGGAACAGCACCGGCCGGCGCGGCGCGCGCAGGAACGCGCGCACGGTCATCGACAGCAGGCCGAAGCGCGGCGCGAGCGTGCGCCCGGTGCGCGAGCGCGCGCCCTCGATGAAGTATTCCATCGGCGCGCCCTGGTCGATGAGCTGGGCCATGTATTCCTTGAAGACGACCGCATACAGCGCGTTGCCCTTGAAGCTGCGACGCATGAAGAACGCGCCGCCGCGGCGCAACAGCGACCCCAGCACGGGCAGGTTCAGGTTCACGCCCGCGGCGATGTGCGGCACCACGAGGCCGGATTGATACAGCTGGTACGACAGCAGCAGGTAATCCGCATGGCTGCGATGGCAGGGCACGTACACGACTTCGTGGCCGGCCGCGGCGGCGCGCGCCTTGTCGAAATGGTGCACGGCGATGCCGTCGTAAAGCTTGTTCCAGAAGCTCGTCAGCAGGAACGAAACCGAGCGCACCACCGTATGCGAGTAGTCGGCGGCGATTTCCCAGGCCGCGTCGCGCGCGCGCTGGCGCGCCTGGTCGATGGATACGCCGTCCTTGTTCGCGGCCGCCTCGATCGCCGCGCGCACCGGCTCGGAGTTGAGCAGGGCATCGACGACCATGCGCCGGTGCGACAGGTCCGGGCCGATGACCTGCGCGCGCACGCGCCGGAAATGCGCGCGCAGCACGCGTGAGATCTTGCGCAGCGTGCGTTCGGCGGGAACGTCGCGCTCGGCATCCAGCGTTTCGCGCACCTGCACGGGCGGCGCGAACTGGACAATGGTGGTACGCCCGTTGAGCAGCAACGCGAGCAGGCGCCGGAACCGGCCGACCACGACCCAGTTTTCCGAGAACAGCACGCGGAACCAGCCGCTCTGGCGGTCCGGCGCGCGGCCGACGAAGATCGATACCGGCACGAGTTGCACGTCCAGGTCCGGATGCGTGCGCAGGATTTCGAGAAGTTGCGCCAGCGTCTGCGAATGGGTGCGCGGTCGGCGGCGGTACAGCCAGCCTTCGCGCCGGGCCAGCGCGAACATCGAGCGCGGGCGGCGCAACGGCCCGAGTTGCAGGGGCTGCAGCGGCTCGGGCAGGCCGGCTTCGCGGCAGGCC
>DASTAL010000150.1:0-3112 GCA_035712685.1 Rudaea sp.
CGCGCGCCGCTACCCGACCGGCACGCGCCTGTTCGGCAAGATTTCCAACGTCACCGATTACGGCTGCTTCGTCGAACTCGAACCGGGCGTCGAAGGCCTGGTGCACGTGTCCGAGATGGACTGGACCAACAAGAACGTCAATCCGGCCAAGCTCGTGCAGGTCGGCGACGAGGTCGAAGTCATGGTCCTCGACGTGGACGAAGAGCGCCGCCGCATTTCGCTCGGCATCAAGCAGACCCGGGCCAATCCGTGGGAATCCTTCGCCGCGATCCACAAGAAGGGCGACAAGGTTTCCGGCCAGATCAAGTCGATCACCGACTTCGGCATCTTCGTCGGCCTGGACGGCGGCATCGACGGCCTCGTCCACCTGTCGGACATCTCCTGGCAGAGCACGGGCGAGGAACTGGTGCGCAAGTTCAAGAAGGGCGACGAGGTCGAGGCCGTGGTTCTGGCGGTCGATCCCGAGCGTGAGCGCATCAGCCTCGGCGTCAAGCAGCTCGAGCAGGATCCGTTCGGCCAGTTCATGGCGGCGCATCCGCGCGGCACCATCGTCAACGGCACGGTCAAGGAAGTTGACGCCAAGGGCGCCACGGTCGACCTGGGCGAGGGCGTGGAAGGCTATCTGGCCGCGCGCGACATCGCCAAGGACCGCGTCGACGACGCCACCCAGCACTTCAAGGTGGGTGATGCCGTCGAAGCCAAGTACACCGGCATGGACCGCAAGGGCCGCGTGCTGCAACTGTCGATCCGCGCCAAGGACGACGACGAGATGCAGCAGGCTCTCGAGGAATACCAGTCGGCTTCCGGCGGTACCACCAAGCTCGGCGCCCTGCTCAAGGAACAGTTGGGCAAATCCGAGTAATGCCGCTTTTCCTTCCTCAAAGCCCTGCGCGAGCGGGGCTTTGAGGGGGCTGTGCAAAGTACGAGCGCCAGTCGAAGCCAGAGGTCTGCATGACGAAGTCCGAGCTGATAGAAGCCTTGGCCGCGCGCCAGAGCCATCTGGCGTTCAACGACGTGGAATTGTCGGTCAAGAACGTGATGGAACAGATGAGCCTGTCCTTGTCCAGCGGCGAGCGCATCGAGATCCGCGGCTTCGGCAGCTTCTCGCTGCATTTCCGCCCGCCGCGCATGGGCCGCAATCCCAAGACCGGAACCCAGGTCGCGCTGCCCGGCAAGCACGTGCCGCATTTCAAGCCCGGCAAGGAATTGCGCGAACGGGTCAATCTCGCCCTTCGCCGGTCCGCCTGAGTCCGCCAGCATGAGTGCCTTGCCGCCGCTGTTGCTGCCGGCGCTCGCGTTCCTGCTCCCGTTGGCCGCGTTGTCCGGCTGGTTCTATGGCCGCCGCAGCAGCGAGCGTTCGCGGCGCGCCGGCGTGAGCGAACTGTCGTCGAGCTATTTCCGCGGCTTGAACTACCTGCTCAACGAGCAGCCCGACAAGGCCATCGAGGTCTTCCTCAAGCTGGCCGAATTCAACCGCGATACGGTGGAAACCCACTTGGCGCTTGGCAACCTGTTCCGGCGCCGCGGCGAAGTCGACCGCGCGATCCGCGTGCACCAGCACCTGATCGCGCGGCCGAACCTCAACAACGAGGAAAAGACGGTCGCCCTGCTCGAGCTCGGCGAGGATTACATGCGCGCCGGCCTGCTCGATCGCGCCGAAACCCTGTTCAGCGATCTCGTGGCGATGGACGCGCACGTACCCTCGGCGCTGCGCCATCTCATCGGCATCTACCAGCACGAGAAGGACTGGAACAAGGCCATCGACCACGCCCGCCGGCTGGAGAAGATCACCGGCGAATCCGAAGGGCCGACCATCGCGCAGTTCCATTGCGAGCTGTCCGAGCAGGCGCGCGCCGCGCGCGATTTCTCCGCCGCGCACGCGCACCTGGAGAACGCCTTCGTCTGCCAGCCGGAATGCGTGCGCGCCTACATCGTGCTCGGCCACCTGGAAATGCAGCAGGGCAACCTCGAGGCCGCCGCGCAGGCCTTCGAGCGCGTGGCCACGCTGGACGTGGATTTCGTCCCCGAAGTGCTCACGCCGCTGCTCGATTGCTATGCCCGCCTCGGGCAGATGCAGCACGCGGAACGCTTCCTGGTCGACATCATCGAGCGCTCGCAGGGCGTGTCGCCGGTGATCGCGCTGGCCAAGCTCTACTCCGGCACGCGCGGCGAGGCGGCCGCCATCGAATTCCTGACCCGGCAACTGCGCCAGCGCCCGTCCGTGCGCGGATTGATGACGCTGATCGGCGCCTCGCTCGACCATTCGCGCGGCGATGCGCGCGAGAACCTGCTCATCCTGCAGGACCTGACCCGCAAGCTGATCGAAGGCCAGGCCATGTACCGCTGCAGCAAGTGCGGTTTCGGCGCCAAGGCGCATCACTGGCAATGCCCGAGCTGCAAGACATGGGGATCGGTAAGGCCGATCCACGGCGTGGCCGGCGAGTGACGCTGCATGTTCTGGTACTCCGAACCCTGGACCTTGCACTACTGGCTATGGTTGTCCGCCAGCTTCGCAGTGTCCGCATTCGTGGCCTGGGCGGCGCTGCATTACGCGCGTCGACGCGCCCTGGTCGATCTGCCCGGGCGGCGTCGTTCGCATGCCACACCGACGCCGCGCGGCGCAGGGCTCGGCATCGTTGTTGCCGCGCTGGTATCGATTCTCCTTCTTGCCTATGCCGTGCCGGCCGCCGCCGCGGGGTTGCGCCTGTGCATTCCGATCGTGCTTGTCGCCGCAATCGGCTGGATCGACGACCACCATCCGCTGCCGGTGCTGCTGCGGCTGGGCGTGCATGGCCTAGCCGTCGCGATTTTCCTGCAACCGTTGCTCGTCGCGCTCTTCGCTTCGCCCGCATCCGTGACCCAGTTGGATACGACGTTCTGGCAAAGCGCGGGCATCATCACCGTGCTCGCCTTCGTTTGTATCTGGTCGATCAACCTGCACAATTTCATGGACGGCATCGACGGCCTCCTCGCCACGCAGGCGATCTTCGTGCTCGTCGCGATGGCCGTGCTGTGCCAGCGTTACGGCATCAGCCCGCACGGCGTACAGATCGCCTTGTGGGCGGCGGCCGTGGCCGGATTCCTGCCCTTCAATTTTCCGCGAGCGCGTGCG
>DASTAL010000151.1:0-1192 GCA_035712685.1 Rudaea sp.
AAGTGGACCGCGCAATGAACGCATGAACGCGCCACTGGAAACCCTTGCCGCGCACCGCTGCTTCGGCGGCGTGCAGGGCTTCTATGAGCACGATTCATATACCTGCAATGGGCCGATGCGGTTCGCGGTGTACCGGCCCCCGCAGGCCGCGAACGTCCGCGTGCCGGTACTGTATTTCCTGTCGGGACTGACCTGTACCGAAGAGAACTTCACGGTCAAGGCCGGCGCGCAGCGCTTCGCGTCCGAACTGGGCCTCATGCTCGTCGTGCCGGATACCAGTCCACGCAATACCGGCATCCCGGGCGAGGCCGACGACGATAACTTCGGCGCCGGCGCCGGGTTCTACCTCGACGCCACGCAGCCGCCGTGGTCGCGGCATTTCCGCATGTACAGCTACGTGACGCAGGAGTTGCCGGAACTCATCGGTGCGAATTTTCCCGCCGACATGCAGCGCGAGAGCATCTTCGGGCACTCGATGGGCGGGCATGGTGCGTTGACGATCGCGCTGAAGGACCCACGGCGGTTCCGCTCGTTGTCCGCGCTCGCGCCGATTTGTGCGCCGGCGCAGACACACCAGTCGGTGTTCGCGCGCTACCTCGGCGAGGATCGCGCAACCTGGAAGCCGTACGACGCATGCGAACTGGTCCGGCAGCAGAGCTTTCCCGGCACGATCCTGGTCGATCAGGGCGATGCCGACACCCACCTCGGCGGCTTGCGCCCTGATCTGTTCGAAGCGGCGTGCCGCGAATCCGGGCAGGCGCTGGAATTGCGCATGAGGCCGGGCTACGGGCACAACTACTATTTCGTGAGCACGTTCGTCGAAGATCACATGCGCCACCACGCTGCGGCGTTGCATCGCTAGGAGGAACGCCATGAAGACCCGTGCCGCCGTCGCCTGGGAAGCCGGCAAGCCGCTGAGCATCGAGGAAATCGACCTGGAAGGGCCGCGCGAAGGCGAAGTGCTCGTGCGCATCGTCGCCACCGGCGTGTGCCACACCGACGCGTACACGTTGTCCGGCGCCGATCCGGAAGGGCTTTTCCCGGTCGTGCTCGGCCACGAAGGCGGCGGCATCGTCGAGGAAGTCGGCAAGGGCGTGACCGGCCTCAGGCCCGGCGACCACGTGATTCCGCTGTACACGCCCGAATGCGGCGAATGCAAATTCTGCCGCTCCGGCAAGACCAACCTGTGCCA
>DASTAL010000152.1:0-6255 GCA_035712685.1 Rudaea sp.
GGCGATTTCGAAAAGCGCATCCGCGAACAGTTCGACGGCGACTTCAAGGTGCATTTCCATCTTGCGCCGCCGCTGCTCGCGCGCCGCGACAGCGAAGGCAAGCTGCGCAAGGGCGAATACGGGTCGTGGGTGTTCGGCGCCTTCAAGCTGCTGGCGAAACTGCGCGGCCTGCGCGGCACCGCGTTCGACATCTTCGGCAAGACTGCCGAGCGCAGGACAGAGCGCGCGCTGATCGACGAATACTTCGCGACGATCGATGAACTCATCACCAAGCTCGATCGCGCGAACCTTGCATTGGCCGTCGATATCGCCAGCGTGCCCGAGCACATCCGCGGCTACGGTCATGTCAAGCACGCACATCTGGAAAAGGCACGAGCGCGCCGCGAGCAGTTGCTCGGCGCGTGGCACGATCCGCAGGCAGCAAAGGCGGCGGCGTAAAGTCGCCGCCTTTCAGGCTCAGCGCAGTCCGAACAACTTCATCGCATCCGCGTGCAATTCCGCCTGGCTGTCCGGCCGTGCGTAGAACATGTGGCCGCCGGCGTATTCCTTGACCTGCACGCGGCTGGCGTCGCCCATCGCCGGCATCTGGTCGACGATCAGAACCGAGGCCATGAACGGACACGACAAGTCGTCCCAGCCATGCGCGATCAGCACGCGCAGGCCCGGATCGTTGGCCACGGCCTTGCGCAGTTGCTCGACCGATCCCGTCCGCGCGTCATCGTCCTGGTGCCACAGCCGGTTGACCGCGTAGCTGAGCGCGTTGTAGCGCGCGTCGATCTTCCAGCCGACGATGCGGGTGACGAAATCGACCATCGCCGTGGTGGTCGGTGCGATGATGCCGTTGAGCAAGGGGTCGCCGGTTTCCTGCTGCGGCGCGAACGGGAACGGATCCCAGGCAGTGACGTTCGAATCATAGCGGCTGCCGAGCTTGCCCTCGCTGCGGTAGATCTCGCGCAGGTAGGCTTGCGTCTCGATGCGTCCGCCCGAGCGTTTGACGAAGACCGGATCCAGGCCGGTCAGTTCGGTCACTTTCTTGATCATCGCCTCCTGCGCGGCCGGGTCGGTGCGCCCGGCCATCAGCGTGGTCGCGTAGGTGCCGCGCGTGTAGTCGATGACGGGTTGCATCGTCGCGGCGCTGAGCTTGTGCGTGCGTTCCAGGTTCGCGGCCGCGATCGAGGGCAGGGTGAGCATCCATGGCAACGGCGACACATCGCCGTCCTCGAACGCGGCGGGGTCGAGATACGGCGAGAGCAGGACCACCCCGTTCATCGCCACGCCCAATTGCGTCTGCAGGTATTCGGTGATGCGCGGGCCGCGGAAGCCGCCGTAGCTTTCGCCGATCAGGTACTTGCGCGACTGCAGGCGGTCGTTCTTCACCAGCCAGTCGTAGATGATGCGCGACAGGTAGTGGATGTCGCTGTTCGTCGAATAGAAATCCGTGGTTGCCTGCTTGTCGTCGACCAGGGCGCGGCTGAAGCCGGTGCCGACGGGGTCGATGAAGACCAGGTCCGACATGCCCAGCCAGGTGCCGGGGTTGTCGCGCAGCACGGCGGGATCGGAGGGATTGTCACCCTCGGCGCCGAACTTCACGACCTTCGGCCCGATCGCGCCAAAGTTCAGGTACACCGACGAGGCGCCGGGTCCGCCGTTGAGCGCGAACGTGACCGGGCGATCCTTGCCGTCCATCGTGTAAGCAGTGAACACGACTTCGGCGATCTTCTTGCCCTTCTCGTCGCGCACCGGCAGCGAGCCCACCGAGGCCGTGTACTTGAGCGTGCGCCCGTCGACCGTGACCGACTGGGCGACGTGCGCGTCCTTGGGAAACGGGGGCAGGTCAAAGCCGGGACTTTCCGATTTCTCGCTGGCAGGCTTGGCGTGGTCAGGCCCGGCGGCGTTAGCCATCGGCGCGGCCAACGCAAGGGTGAGTGCGAAAGCGGTCAGGGCGGAATTCAGGCGCATGGCGATTCCTCGAAGTGGCAAAACCGCGCCACTCTAGCAACAACGCCGGCACCGGCCCTGTGCGGAAAGGCAGGGGTCGGCGATTGCATTCGCACCGCCGTTCGGGCTTGATGCGCGCATGCTGAACGTGATCTGGCTCGGCTTTTTTCTCGTCGCCATGCTGGCTGGCCTCGCGCAGTGGCTGCTCGGCGGCCATCCGCAGGTGTTCGCGACGATGGTCGACAGCCTGTTCGAGATGGCCAAGCTCTCGGTCGAGGTGATGATCGTGCTGTTCGGCACGCTGGCGCTGTGGCTGGGATTCCTGCGCATCGCCGAACAGGCGGGGTTGGTGGAAAAACTCGCGCGCTTTCTTGGCCCGCTGTTCGCGCGCCTGATGCCCGAAGTCCCGCGCGGTCATCCGGCGATAGGGCTCATCACGCTCAACTTCGCCGCGAACATGCTTGGCATGGACAACGCCGCCACGCCGATTGGCCTGCGCGCGATGCGCGAGCTGCAAACACTCAATCCCCGCGCTGACACGGCGAGCAACGCGCAGATCCTGTTCCTGGTCCTGCATTCCTCTTCGCTCGTGCTGCTGCCGGTGACGATCTTCATGTATCGCGTGCAGCAGGGCGCGCGCGACCCCACGCTCGTTTTTCTGCCCATCCTGCTCGCGACCTGCGCTTCGGCGCTGGCCGGATTGCTCAGCGTCGCATTTGTACAAAAATTGAAATTGTGGAATCCGGTCGTGCTCGCCTATCTCGGCGGATTTGCGGCGCTGTTCGCGGCCTTCGTTACCGTGCTGGTTTCGATGACACCGGCAGCGCTAGCGGCGTTCTCGTCCCTGCTCGGCAACCTCGCCATGCTCGGCATCATCGCGTTGTTCCTGGTCGCCGGCGCGGTGCGGCGCGTGCCGCTGTACGAATGTTTCGTCGATGGCGCCAAGCAGGGTTTCGACGTGGCGAAGGACATTCTGCCGTACCTCGTCGCCATGCTGTGCGCGATCGGTGTGCTGCGCGCTTCCGGCGCGCTGGATTTCCTGCTCGACGGCATTCGTTGGCTGGTGCAATCCGCGCATCTGGATGCGCGCTTCGTCGACGCATTGCCGACTGCGCTGGTCAAGCCATTCTCCGGCTCCGCCGCGCGCGGCATGCTGATCGAAACGATGAAGAATTACGGTGTGGACAGTTTTCCGGCACTGACCGCCGCCACCGTGCAGGGCAGCACCGAAACCACGTTCTACGTGATCGCCGTTTACTACGGCGCCGTCGGTATCCGCCGCATCCGCCACACGCTTGGCTGCGCGCTCATCGCCGATCTCGCCGGCATCGTCGCGTCGATAGGAGTGTGCTACTGGTTCTTTGGCTAAGCCCGCATCGTCCCGAGCAGGCGTCCCGGCAATGAACGGATGCGATTGAGCAAGGCAGCGGGCAGGCGCAGCGCGGACGTCGAGCTTTCGGCGTTCGGCGCGGCGGCGACAAAACGGCGCGCGGCCTGCGGATTCTGTTTCAGCTGCCAGTAGCGGCCGATCGCCGAATCCACGCTCAGGCGGCAGGTGCCCATGCGCACCGGCTTGATCAGCATGCGATAGACCTGACCCTCGTTGATCAGCTCGATCGCCGTCGCCGCATTCGCGCGTTCGGTCACGACCACGGTGGCGATGTGCGGGTGGTGCAGCTTGAGCGCCTTGAGCAGGGCGGTCAGGTCGCTGCGTCCGGCCTCGGTTTCGGAAATCACCACGCCGGTTTCGTTCTGCTCCATGATCTGCAGGGCGCGTTCGGCGTTGTTGGCGAAATTCACCTTGTAGTACGGCTGCAGGATTTCGCGCAGGCGCTGCTGCACGGCGGTGTCGTCTTCGATCACGAGGACGCCGACCTGGGTGCGCGCGCGGTCGTGTTCGGCCTGTGGCAGCACGTCGCGCGCAATCACTGGAGCTTCGCGCGCGATCTGGCCGGCGCTGGCGACGAGGTCGCGAAGCTCGGTGTTGTTCCATGGCTTGTTGACGAAGCGGAACACCTCGCCTTCGTTGACCGATCCGAGCACCGCCTTCAGGTCGGAATAGCCGGTGAGCAGGATGCGCAGCGCGCGCGGATGCGTCTCCTTGATCTCGCGCAGCACGTCGACGCCGACTTTTTCCGGCATGCGCTGGTCGCAGATGACCACGTCCACGTCGTGCTGCTTTGCGAGCGCCGCGGCTTCCAGCGGATTGGTGGTCGAGAACGTCGTGTATTCGCGCAGCAGCGCCTTGAGCGCGCGCAGGATGCGCGACTCGTCGTCGATCATCAGGATGCGCAGGGCGGTGGCGGGAGCGTCGGTCATCGAATCAAGCCGGTTCGGCCGCGGCCGCACCGTTGCCATTCACTGGCAGGCTAACCGAGAACGTGGTGCCTTTTCTGGGCGTCGTTCGCACTTTGATGGTGCCGCCGTGGCCCTTGACGATCTTGTGCACGATGGAAAGACCCAGCCCGGTGCCTTCGCCCACGGGCTTGGTCGTGAAGAACGGATCGAAGATCTTCGGCAATACGTCATCCGGGATGCCGCAGCCGGTGTCGGTGAAATCCAGCTGCACCTGGCCACCTTCGGCCTTGCTGGCTATCGTCAGTGTGCCATCGCCGTCGATCGCCTGTGCCGCGTTCGTGATCAGGTTCAGGAACACCTGGTTCATCTGCGACGGCATGCAGCGCACCTTGGGCAGCGCCTGCAGCTGCTTGACGACTTTCACGCGGTCGCGCAACTGGTGCTGCGCGATCATCAACGCGCTTTCGATGCCCTCGTTGAGGTCCATCGTGTCCATGCCGTCGCGGTCGACGCGCGAGAAGCCTTTCAGGTTCAGCACCAGCGACGACAATTGCGCAAGACCTTCGCTGGCGTCGCCGAGCAATTCCTTGGCGTCCTTGAGCAGGGGGCTCTTTTCCACCGCGGCGCGCGCCTCGAACAATTTGCGCCGCGCTTCCTCGACGTGCTTGACCAGTTTGTCGAGGCTGGCCTTGTCGGCGTTGAAAATGAGATCGACCGGCTGCAGACAGATCTGCACCGCCGCGTCGTACTGCTTGACCAGTTTGCGGTAGTCGTCGAGCAGGTCGCCGACCACCTCGACATTGCTCTTGACGAATCCGAGCGGCGTGTTGATCTCGTGCGCCACGCCCGCGACCATCTGCCCGAGCGAGGCGAGCTTGGTCGTGTGGATCACCTGCGACTGGCTGGCCTGCAGGCGCTTGAGTTCGTCTTCGGACTCGGCATGCCCGGCACGCAGGACCAGCATCTGCCGGCGCGTGCGCATGAGCTCGTAGCCGAGTCCGGCGCAAACCGCGAGCAGCAGGACCAGGATTATGGTCAACATGGGTGCACTCCCTACCTCGCCCCAGTATAAACGTACCATTACCGGCAAAATGAGCAAACATTAACCATTTGCGGTCGCCTCGTACGGTTGGGCCGCCGGCGTCAACCGGGGCCTGACTGCCGCGTTGTGCATGGCCAGACCCATCCCAGCCCACGGAGATTTCCATGCAACGCACTTTCCTCGTCCTGGCCATCGGATTGCTGCTTTCGTCCGGCGCCTTGGCCCAGAACGCCGCCAGCGAAACCCAGCGCGACACCGACCAGCAAAACCGCGTCGAACAGGGCCTGAAATCCGGCCAGCTCACGACCCGGGAAGCCGGCAAGCTTGAGCGCGATGAGCAGCGCATCGACCGCACCCAGGCGCGCGACATGAAGGACGGCACGCTGACCGCGCAGGAAAAGGCACAGATCCAGCAAGAACAGAACCAGGCCAGCCGGCAGATCTACCAGGACAAGCACAACGCCACGACCGGCAACCCGGATTCCAGATCCTCCGAGCGCATGCAGGCCGACGTGCAGCGCAACGCGAACCAGCAGGCACGCATCCACCAGGGCGTACAGACCGGCCAGTTGAGCAATCACGAGGCCGGCGCGCTGGAACGCGGCCAGGCGCACGTGGACCGTTCCGAGGCCAACTCCGCCCGCAACGGCCGCGTTGGTGCGCACGAGCAGGCGCGCACGCAAGGCAAGGAGAACCGCCAGAGCGGTCGCGTCTACCGCAAGAAGCACAATGACACGACGACGGGCGGCGGCTGAGCGCCAACCTGCAACAGTACGACCGGACGGGCGCATCGGCGCCCGTTTTTTCGCCTGGACGCAGTTCGGATTATCATGGCGATTCACCCCGCCTCGCCGGCGGCGGGAATCCGCAGGGAGGATGCATGGCCGAACTCAAGCAAGCCAAGGTGCCGGACATCGGCAATTACACCAACATCCCGGTGATCGAGGTACTGGTCAAGCCCGGCGACACGGTTGCCA
>DASTAL010000153.1:0-9060 GCA_035712685.1 Rudaea sp.
GGCGCTCAACGGCATGGATTCGCTGCTCTCGATCGTGCAGATGCCGGCCGGGATTCCCGTGGCCACGTTCGCGATCGGCAAGGCCGGCGCGACGAATGCGGCGCTGTTCGCCGCCGCCCTGCTTGCCGCGGAAGACGCGGATGTCGCACGGCGCCTCGACGCATTCCGCGCCGAGCAGACCGCGCAGGTTCTGCAGAATCCCGATCCGCGGCAGTGACGATTCGACGATGAACACGATCGGTATCCTGGGCGGTGGACAGCTTGCGCGCATGCTCGCCTTGGCCGGCGCACCGCTGGGCGTGCGCTTCCTCGCCGTCGACAGCGTCGCCGACGCGTGTGCCGGCCAGGTCGCTCCGCTGCTGGTGGCCGACTGGCGCGATTTCGCGGCGCTGGAGAAATTCGCCGCACGCATCGATGTCGCCACGTTCGATTTCGAGAACGTGCCGGCCGAAACCGCGGATTGGCTCGCCGAACGCGTGCGCGTATCGCCGAATCCGCGCGCACTCGCCCTCGCCCAGGATCGCCTCGCGGAAAAATCCATGTTCCGCGACCTCGGCCTGCCGACTGCCGATTTCGCCACCGTCGACAGCCGCGCGGACCTGGAACGGGCGGCGCGCGCGCTTGGCTTTCCGGCCATCCTGAAAACGCGCCGCCTGGGCTACGATGGCAAGGGCCAGTTCCGCCTGCGCGGCGCGGCCGATATCGAAACCGCCTGGGAGGCGGTCGCCAGGGCGCCGTCGATCCTGGAAGCCTGGGTGCCGTTCGACCGCGAGGTTTCCGTCATCGCGGTGCGCGGCAGCGACGGCGCATTTTCCACTTATCCACTCGCGCAGAATTGGCATGCCGACGGCATCCTCTCGGCCAGTCTCGCCCCGGCACCTGATGCCGCCGCGCTGACCGATGCCGCGGCCCGCCACGCGCGCGCGATCGCCGAGCATCTGGATTACGTCGGCGTGTTCGCGCTCGAACTGTTCGTCAAGGACGGCCACCTGCTCGGCAACGAGATGGCACCGCGCGTGCACAACTCCGGGCATTGGACGATCGAGGGCACGGCTTGCAGCCAGTTCGAGAACCACGTGCGCGCCGTGCTCGGCTTGCCGCTCGGCGGCACGCAGGCGCTGGGCACCAGCGTGATGCTGAATTTCATCGGTGAACTGCCGAATCCCGCACCGGTGCTGTCCGAACCGCGCGCGCACTGGCACGACTACGGCAAGGCGCCGCGCGCCGGCCGCAAGGTCGGCCATGCGACATTGTGTGCCGGCACCGCGGAAGATTTGCGCGAGCGCCTGGCGCGTGTGGGGCACGCGCTGGGACGCGACGCGCAGGCCGCGCCAGTGCTGGCGGCGCTTGCGAAAGACTAGCGGCTAGATCTTGCCGAGATGGTGCAACACCGCCGTCGCGATCGCGACTAACACGATCAGTGCCACGACGATCCAGATGCCCTTGCCGGATTTGGGCGGCGCGACGGCCGCCACTGGTTCCGCCGGACGCTGCGCGGCCGATGCAGCTTCGGCGGCCGGCGACATGAGCATGAAGCGCACCGTGTCCAGGCGCAGCTCGTCGCCATGGCGCATGAGCGTGGAGCCATGCACGCGCTGGTTGTTGACGAAGGTGCCATTCGCCGACCCCATGTCCTCGACCATCACGCCATCGGGCACGACCTGCAGCTTGGCGTGATGGCGGGAGATTTCGTCGCTGGGGATGCTGATGTCACACTCGGCGCTGCGCCCCAGGGTAAGCGTGCCGACCACGCCGAAGGTCTTGCCGAAGGTGGGTCCGGACACCCCGCGCATGACGAATTTCGGCAGCGCCATGCGTACGCGGGTACGCCCATCATCGTCGCCCGCCGGCAGCGGCCGCCGTGGCAAGGTCGGGGCCTGTGATTTTTCCACCGCCACCACACGCGCGCCAACGCGCGCGAACAACAAAAGGTCGCCGGGCTTGATCGGTGCTTCGGCGGCGATTTGCTTGCCGTTGAGCACGGTCACGGCGTTGCCCAGCGGCTGCACGAACGTCTGGCCATCGCGCTCGAAAAGCTTGCAGTGCTGCGGTCCGATGCCGGGCGCGGCCAGCATCACGGTGCAGTCGGCACCGGCACCGACCAGCACATCGCCCGGGCCGATTTCGACCGCGTCATGCTCTCCGTTGGGGAACAACAACTTCATCCGGCGGACCTCGTTGGGGGTGGCGAACGCGCGCCAGTATAAACGCGAATCCGGTTTTATTTATCGACGTCGCGCACAACGCGAAAACCGATCGTGTTCTGCGCCGCATCGTTGCCACGGAAATCGTTGCTGTCGCTTCCGTCCCTGGACGCCCATGAACGACCGCGCGCGATGTTCTTGCCGCACCCTTCCGCCGCTTTCGCGCCAATGCCGCAGGTGTCGACCCACACGCGCACCTTGCCGTCGCCGGCACGGCCGCGGTCGAATTCGGCAGACGTGGGCAACCGATAACGCTTGCCGGTTTCACGACCGAGCCACTGCGCATAGGCGATGGCCTGCGCAATGCTGACGCACACAACCGGCTGGTCGTCGCCCCAGTCACCGCCCTCGATGCCGGGCTTCTGCCAATTGCGCCCACCCGACCCGGTGAAAATCTTCTCCCTGTCGCCGCACTCGTGCTCCTTGCCGGCAAATTGCTTCCGACCCGCCGCATTCCAGAAACGGGCGAACTCGCCGCGCGTGACGTCGTGCCGCGCCATCGCCAAGTGCGCGTCGAGCAGCACCATCTCGGGACCGGTAGTGCCGTCGGCAAACTTGTCGTGGAACCCGAAGCCGGCCTCGCCGATAGTCGCCGCGAATTTGATCCCGGCATGCGCGTCGGCGTTGTCCGGATCCAGTTGCAAGGCCTTTTCATAGGCCGTGCTCGCGCCCGCCTTGTCCCACGCCGTCGCCGCGGCCTTGCCCTTGGCGACGAACGGCGCCGCCGCGTCGTGCCGCGCCGAGGCGATGACCTTGGCGACGTCGGTATCGTCCGGCACGTTCTTCATGACATCGGCGGCACGTTGCAGATATTGCCCGAACTGCGCGGCGTCGCCGTTGGCGAGATTCTTCTGCGCGAACTCGATGTATTTCTTCGCGATACCGGCGATACCCTGCCTGGCCGCCCGGTTGCGCGGATCCATGCGCAGCGCGAAACGGAAGCGATCCAGCGCGTTGTCGCTGGCCGGCATGGTCAGCCGTTGCTGGGTCAAGTCCAGCTGGCCCATGCGCAGCGCCTCCACGAGCGGATCGACCACGGTCGGAAATTCCTCGGCCGGCTGCGGCGGCGTACCCGTGTTCTGTGCGTTGGCGGCATCGATGCTGTCCATCGCCGTGGTCGGCGGCGCCACGACCGCCGGGGGCGCTGTCGGTGAAGCGTTCCCGGCGACGGCCGGCTCCGCGGTTTCGACCGGTGTCGCGGCCACCGGCGCGGCAACGGGTGCGGGCGGCGGGTTGCCCCGCCGCGCCAACAGGGCGATTCCGATCAAGGCGATGCCGGCGACGACGATCGCGACCGGCCACCAGCGCAGCCAGGTGCGCGGCGGCGCAGGCGATTCGGCGCTTGCCGGAGCCGGCGTCGCGGCCGGACGCACGTTGCGCACGGTCGCCGCTTCGTCCACTTCGGCCTTGCGCGACATGGGCCGGGTGGCCGGCTCCTCCCGGACGGGTTTCATGGTGACCGTGGCGCGTTCGGCCGCCGGCACGGTTGCCGGCGCGGCGGCATCCTCGCGGAATAACGCCGCGTACTGCGGCGCAACGCCGGCCAGCGCGTCGAGGAATTGCTCGGTGTCGGCGTAGCGGTCTTTCGGATCCTTGGCCAGCGCGCGATCAATCAGGCCCTGCCAGTGCGCATGTTCGGCGGGCAGGCGTGGGATCGGCTCGAACACATGCGCATAGGCGACGGCGAAACCATCTGCGCCGTCGTAGGGCGGCTTGCGCGCGAGGCCGAAATAGGCGAGCACGCCGAGGCTGTAGATGTCCGAGCGCGCATCCACGTCGCCGCCGCGCGCCTGTTCGGGACTCATGTAGTGGCTGGTGCCGACCGAAAAGCCGCTGCTCGTGATGTGGCCGCCGGTGACCGTGGCCAGGGCGATGCCGAAATCGGTCAGCACCGGATTGCCGTTCGCGTCGTAGAGGACGTTGCCCGGTGCCACGTCGCGGTGCACGTAGCCGCGCTGGTGCGCATAGCCGAGCGCGCGCGCCACACCGGCCAGGGTCAGCACGAGTTCGCGCTCGTCGATGCCGCGCTCGACGCGCGAGGCGAAATCGCCGCCGGGCAGGTATTGCATGGAGAAGTAGTGCAATTGCGCCGGCGTCACCCCGACGTCGTACACAGCGACGATGTTCGGATGCGCGAGCGAGGCGAGCATGCGCGCTTCCTGCAGGAAGCGCTTGGAAAACGCGGGATCGGCCGCCAGGGCGGGCGCCATCACCTTGAGCGCGACTTCGCGCTCGAGCGAGGTCTGCACCGCCAGATGCACGCTGGCCATGCCGCCGACGCCGATCTCGCGCTTGATCTGATAGCCGGGAACCTCGATCACACGCCGTTCTCGCCGCAGATGTCGAACCGGCATTGTAGCGAATTCGGCGCATGCGGCGCGGAACCCGCGCACACTTGTTTTGCCGAACGCGCGCCCGCACACTCGCGGACATGTTCGAATCCCTGCTCCCCATGGTGCTCGTCCTCGCCGCGTTCTGGCTGTGGCAGAACGCCCTGCGCGCGCGTGAACGCGCGCGCGAACTTGCGCGCGGCCTATGCGTGCGCTCCGGCCTGCAACTGCTGGACGAAACCGTCGCCGTGCAACGCCTGCGCCTGCGCCGCGTGCCCGGGGAAGGCTTGCGTCTGGAGCGCCGTTACGGCTTCGAGGTCAGTATCGACGGTGCAGACCGCCGGCGCGGGAGTCTCAACCTGCTCGACGGCGACATCGTCTCGTGGGATCTGCCGCCGCTCGACGCGGCGGCGCCGGCGCCGTCTGGCAACGTGATCGAATTGCGCCCTTCGCGGACCATCCACTGAGTCTTACTTGACGACGCGAAGGTGATTGCCCTTTTTCGGCGCGGCGGCCGCGACGTCCGTCGCCGGCGGCTGTGGCGGCGCGTTTTCCGCCGGGAACATCATGCCCTGACCGTTTTCGTGCGCGTAGATCGCCAGGATGGCGTGCATGGGCGCCTCGACACTGCGGCTGACGCCGGAAAAGCGCGCCATGAAACGCACCTTGTCCATGCCCAGGTCCAGTTGTGCGACCGCGCGCGCAGCCACATTGAGGACGACCCGGCCGTCCTTGACCGCGCTTTGCGGCACCTCGACGCCGGGCGCGGCGGCATCGACCAGGATGTACGGCGTCAGGCCGTTGTCGCTGATCCAGTCGTACATCGCCCGCAGCAGGTACGGGCGATTCGATGTCATGCCGACCGTGCTCATGGCTCGCGCAGCAGCTTTTCTTCCGGCGTCAGGCTGCGCGTGAATCCCGGATTGCGGAAGATGCGCTCGCCGTAATCGATGATGACGTGCGCCTCGCGCGGCAGCGCCACGCCCAGGCTTGGCAAGCGCCAGATCAACGGCGCCAGCGCGCAGTCCGCGAGCGACAGTTCCGGATTGAGGAAGAACTTCGCCGCCTTGAACAGCGGCACGGCGGCGAGCAGGGCCTCGCGCAAGCGCTTGCGCGCGGTTTCGGCCGGGCGTCCGCCGGCATGGATCTGCGCCACGAACGGCAGCCAGTCGCGCTCGATGCGCACGGTGGCCAGGCGCAGGCGCGCGCGCGACAGCGGATCGACCGGCATCAACGGCGGATGCGGATAGCGCTCGTCGAGGTATTCGCAGATGACGCCGGTGTCGTAGAGAACGAGGTCGCGGTCGACCAACGTCGGCACCGAGTTGTAGGGATTCAGGTCGAGCAGGTCTTCGGGCGGATTCTTCGCCGTAACCGGGACCAGATCATAGACCACGCCCTTGGCGGCCAGCACCAGTCGCACGCGATGGCACTGCGCGTCGTCGTTCGACGAATACAAGGTCAGTACGGTGCGCGATCGTTGACTCAACGCCATGACACGGTCCCTCACGTCCCCTCGGGCAATTCGGCGCCGGAATCGCTCGGCCCCTCGTCCGAATGTACACCCGTGCGGGGAAAGCGCCTAGCCCTCGCGACGAGTCGCCGATCCCGGCAACTCGCCCGATGCCTCAATGCACGTCTTTCCAATACTCGTGCTTGAGCAGGTACGCCAGCAGGGTGAAGAAGGCCAGGTAGAACAGCACCCATACGCCGATCGCATGGCGCTGGAGCGCGGCCGGCTCGCTCGCGTATTCGAGGAAGGCGGTCAGGTCGCGCACGGTGTCGTCGTACTGGGCGGGCGTGAGCTTGCCCGGGGTGGACAGCTCGAGCTTCTCGACCACGGGTTCCGCGCCCGGCTTGGCCGGGGCGTAGGCCGGAGTCTGCACGCCCTGCAGTTCCCACAGCGGGAACGGCATGGACGCGTTCGGGAACACGGTGTTGTTCCAGCCGACCGGGCGGCTCGGGTCGACGTAGAAGGACTTCAGGTACGTGTAGACCCAGTCGGCCCCTTTCGCGCGCACTTCCAGCGACAGGTCGGGCGGCGCCTTGCCGAACCACACTTCCGCGCCCTGTGCAGGCACATCGCCGCTGGCCGGCTTCGAAGGCATGTTCGAAATCGCCAGGTCGCCGATCTTGGCGCCGGCGGTGGCAAAGTTCTTGAGCACTTCGTCATCGCTGAGCTGCAAGTCTTCCGCGATGCGCGAATAGCGCATGTACTTGAGCGAATGGCAACCGGAGCAATAGTTGAAGAACGTACGCGCACCGCTTTGCAAAGACGCGATATTGGTTACGCGCGCGCCGGCCTCCTGCAGGCCCGCGCCCTCTGCCGCGAGTGCGGCGCCGGCGACGAGGAAGACACTCGCCGCGGCGATGGCCGCGCGCAATACAAGTGAGTGGACGATGGCTGGCTTAGTCATGGGTCGTTACCCGCTCCGGCACCGGCTTGGTCTTTTCCCAGCCGAAATAGGTGTAGGCCCACAAGGCCGCGAAACACGCAAAGTAGATGAACAGCCAGAGGCGGCCGAACGTGTTCTCGATGGTGGTCACGTCGGCGGTCGGGCCGAACCACGCCGGGATGTACTCGGAGGTCAATCCCGCACCGACCGCGCCAAGCATCAGGAACGACAGCGCGAACAGGCCGAGGCCGATCTTGTAGCCCAGGCCGCGATAGCGCACCGACTTCACGCGGCCGCGATCCAGCCACGGCACCAGGAACAGCACGGCGATGCCGAGGAACATGATGATCACGCCCGGCAGCTTGGCCGGGATCATGCGCAGCATCGCGTAGAACGGCGTGAAGTACCACACCGGCTTGATCTCGGCCGGCGTCACCAGCGAGTTGGCCGGGATGAAGTTGTCGTGCTCCAGAAACCAGCCGCCGACGGTCGGCTCGAAGAAGATGATGAAGGCGCAGATGACGAGGAAGAAAGCCACGCCGAACAGGTCCTTGACCGTGTAGTACGGATGGAACGGGATGCCGTCGGCGGGCTTGTCGGCGCCGAAGCGGCTGCCCTTCGGGCCCTTCTTGATTTCCACGCCGTCCGGATTGTTCGAACCGACTTCGTGCAGCGCGGCCAGGTGCAACACCACCAGCAACAGCAGCACCAGCGGCAGCGCGATCACGTGCAGCGAGAAGAAGCGGTTGAGCGTGGCGTCGGCCGGGTTGAAATCGCCCATGATCCACTGCACCAGCGTGTCGCCGACCCATGGCACCGCGCCGAACAGCGAGATGATCACCTTGGCGCCCCAGAAGCTCATGTTGCCCCACGGCAGCACGTAGCCCATGAACGCCTCGGCCATCAGGGCGAGGAAGATCAGCATGCCGAGGATCCACACCAGCTCGCGCGGCTTCTTGTACGAGCCGTACATCAGGCCGCGGAACATGTGCAGGTAGACCACGATGAAGAACATCGAGGCGCCGACCTCGTGCATGTAGCGGATCAGCCAGCCCCAGTCGACGTCGCGCATGATGTACTCGACCGAGGCGAACGCGGTGTCCGCGCCGGGCTTGTAGAACATGGTCAGGAAGATGCCGGTGACGATCTGGTTGACCAGCACCACCAGCGCAAGCGAGCCGAAGTAGTACCAGAGGTTGAAGTTCTTGGGCGCGTAGTACTCGCTGGTGTGCGAGGACAGGAACGACAGGATCGGCAGGCGTTCCTCGATCCAGGCGAGCAGGCGATTCTTGGGTTGGATGCGTACGGGTGTCGTCGCCATCACGCGGCTCCTTGCGGATCGACGCCGATCTGGATCAGCGTGTCGGACACGAAATGATACGGCGGCACTTGCAGGTTGGCCGGCGCGGGAACGCCGTCGAACACGCGTCCGGCGATGTCGTAGCGCGACTTGTGGCAGGGACAGAAAAAGCCGCCCTTCCAGTTCGGATCGAACGGCTCGGCCTTGATCTCGCCGAAGTATTCCGGCGAACAGCCCAGGTGCGTGCAGATGCCGATCACGACCAGCCATTCGGGCTTGATCGACCGGGTTTCGTTCTTCGCATAGGCCGGCTGCTGGTCGCTGTTGTCGCTGTTCGGGTCCTTGAGCCGGCCATCCTCGCCTTTGAGCGCTTCGAGCTGCTGTTTGGTGCGATTGACCACGAACACCGGCATGCCGCGCCAGCCGAACGTCACCTTCTGGCCGGGTTCGATCTTGCCGATGTCAGCCATGACCGGCGCACCGGCGGCCTTGGCACGCGCGCTGGGTTCCCAGCTCTTGATGAAAGGGACTGCCGCACACGCGACTCCCACGGCGCCGACGACCGACGTCGTCGCGGTGAGAAAGCGGCGACGTCCGGGATCCGCTACTGCATTCGACATCCGGCGCTCCGATGTTTCCAGATCAGGTTTCGCAACGTGCGGGAGCCAGACGGCGACCCGCAAAACTGCGCTAGTTTAACGAACGCGTCGGCCGCAAACAATGTAGCCTATGCGCCGTGAGCGCCGGATCTGCCGGCGCGCGACGTCTGCCGACGCTGGATCACGCATGAAGACCCTTTTTCGAACCCTGCTCTTCCTCGGCCAGTTCAT
>DASTAL010000154.1:0-3570 GCA_035712685.1 Rudaea sp.
GACCCGGTCGCCGGCCTGGCGCAGTTCACGCAGCGTGCCGAGCAGGGGAAGGTGCGCGCCGACCGTGCCGGAATCGCGCAGCAACGTGCCGCCCGCCGCTTGCGCCGCGGCGATGGCATCGCGCAACGGCCGTTCCGCCGAGGGACCGAACTTGTTCGGCGTGACGACGTCGATGCCCGCGCCGAGCCAGCGCGGATACTGCGCGGCCACCTGCGCGCTGGCCGTGCAATCGACGATGACGAGCGGACGCGGCAGCCCGTCCAGCGCCGTCGCCAGCGAGTCGGCTTGATTCGGCGAGGTTTCCAGACACCCGGCGGCCGCGCGCGGATCGAGCCCTCCGGAGGCAACCACATGCGCGCGCGAATTGGCCACCGCCACGAGCCGCAGGCGACTGCCGGCGCCGTGCGCAGCGATCAACGCCAGCACCCGGCGGCCGACGCGGCCGGTGGCGCCAATCAAGGCAACGCCGATTTCCGATGCGCGCGGCATATCCGCTCCTCTTCTTTATTTAGACGTTTAGACGTCTATATGAAAACATATCCGTGACGCATCCGTCAACAGTATGGCGACGCAGCGCGCCGGGCTTGCGCGCAGCGCGTCCATCGGCGACCATGAGAAACTGTCCCGGAGCATCCGATGCACACGATTGCCTTCATCCAGGACCTGGCCGTGATCATGCTCGCCGCGGGCATCGTCACCGTGCTGTTCCACCTGCTGCGCCAACCGGTCGTGCTCGGCTACATCGCCGCTGGCGTGCTGATCGGCCCGCACACGCCGCCGTACACGCTGGTCACCGATGAACAAAGCATCAGCACGGTCGCCGAGCTCGGCCTGATCTTCCTGCTGTTCTCGCTGGGCCTGGAATTCTCGCTGCGCCACCTGCGCCGGGTCGGCGCCACCGCCGTGGTGGCGGCGCTGGCCGGCATCGTCACCATGCTGTGGCTTGGCTACGAGCTTGGACTGGCTTTCGGCTGGAGCGCCATGGATGCGCTATTCCTTGGTGCGATGCTGTCGATCTCCTCGACCACCATCACGATCAAGGCCATCGACGAACTGGGCCTGAAGCAGCAGGCGTTCGCGCACATCGTCTTCGGCATCCTGATCGTCGAGGACGTGCTTGCCATCGCCATGATCGCGCTGCTGTCCGGCGTCGCCGCGACGGGCACGGTCGTCCCCGGCGAAGTCCTCGCCACGCTCGGCGGCCTGACCGTGTTCCTGGTCGCCTCGCTCGTGATCGGGATTCTCGCCGTGCCGCGCCTGCTTGATTACGTGGCCCGTTTCCGCCGCGACGAAATGCTGCTGGTCGGCGTGCTCGGCCTGCTGTTCGGCTTCTGCCTGCTGGTGACCTGGCTTGGCTACAGCGTCGCGCTCGGCGCGTTCGTGATCGGCGTGATCGTGGCCGAGGCGCGCAGCCTCGCGCGCATCGAGCGCCTGATCGCGCCGTTGCGCGACATGTTCAGCGCGGTCTTCTTCGTCGCCGTGGGACTGCAACTCGATCCGCAGGCGCTGGTCGACTACGCCGGACCGATCGCAGCGATTACCGCCGTCGTGGTGGTCGGCAAGATCCTGGCGCGCTGTGCCGGCGCGTTCGCCGCCGGCCAGAGCGGCCGCGTGTCGCTGCGCGTCGGCATGAGCCTGGCCCAGATCGGCGAATTCTCGTTCATCATCGCCGCGCTCGGCGCCTCGCTGAAGGTGACGAGCGGCTTCCTCTATCCGGTCGCCGTGGCGGTGTCCGCGATCACCACTCTGTTCACGCCGTACCTGATTCGCGCTTCCGACCCGCTGGCGCGGCGCCTACACATCGCGACGCCCTACCCCTTGCGCCGCATATTCCATTTGTATACGCAATGGCTGCAAGGCCTGCGCCTGCAGGGCGACCGCGCCGTGATCGCCGCGATGGTACGGCGCATCCTGCTGCAGACGTTTGTGAATTTGTGCCTGGTCGCGGCGATCTTCGCCGGCATTGCCTGGCTCGCTCGCGCGCGCGCCGCCGACATCGCCACGCTGCTTCCGCATCGTCCGCTGGCGAATGCGCTGCTCTGGGGCGCGGCGCTGCTGCTGTCGCTGCCGTTCCTGATTGCGGCCTACCGCAAGCTCAAGGCGTTGGCCATGCTGCTGGCGGAAATGGGCGTGCACGCAGGACGCCATACCGAGCGTGCGCGTCGCGTCGTCGCCGAAGTGCTGCCCGCCGTATCGATCGCGGCGATGCTGCTGCTGGTCGGCGCGCTCTCGTCGAGCATCCTGCCGCCCGCGGAATTGCTGGTCGCGGTGCTGGCGATGGCCGCGTTGGTCTTGATCCTGCTACGGCAGATCCTGGTCAAACTGCATTCGCGCCTGCAGATTGCGCTGATCGAGACGTTCCAGTCGGACAAACACGAACACTAGCGCAGCGCGCTCCGGCGAAAGCGATGCGGCGCGCCCGTCCCAACGAGTGCGCCGCATTTCGACAAGCATCAGTTCACGGTCACGCGCGTAGCGTTGACGACGCCCTTCACTCCACCCATCACGGTGGTTCCGTCCGGCGCATATTGCGTGAGCGAGAACGTGCCGGTGAAACTGTTTCCGGTAATGTCGACTTTCACCTGCTCCTGGATGTTGGTCGGCCCGACGAACACCGTCGGCTTGCCCGTCGCCGGATCGAAATCCCACGACAACGCCCAGTGGTTGAGGCTGTAGTTCGACCAGTTCTGCTGTTCCCACACGCCCTCGCAGAAGCTGCCGGTCGCCGGCGGCCTGCCGGAATTCATGAGCTCGGTGCCATCCTCATGCCAGGTCTGGAATCCGGCGTCGATCGGCGTGCCGTCCGGCGGCCCGTTCGAGCCGTTGCCTTGCGCCGTGAAGGCGAACCGCCACAGGCCGACGATCGGCCGCAACAGGCCGAATCCGGCGAAACTCGCCGCCCTAGGTCCGCTCGCGGCCGGCACCGCACCCGCCGCCATCGCGGCGATTTCGGCACTCGGCAGAGCCGGTGCCGCCCACGCCGTGTTTGAAGTTCCCTTCAGGCTTGGCGCCGAGCAGGCGTTTGCCCGCGTTGCCAGTCCTGCCTGCAGCAGGCATGCCGAAATCGCCAACGCCAACGCAAATCTTTTCGTACTCATGTCGTATCTCCCGAATGTGTCTGCTGGGTCGTGCGGACGCCGACGGCGAACTGCACACGCACGCCTGCGCTCGGCGCGTGGCAGGAGAATCTTCCTGCCTACTCGACGAGTTCGGGATTCGTGCGTGCGAATTACGCGGATGCGCGATCGGCCCGCACGATCGGCAGGACCGGAAGAGATGGAAATGTGGCGGACCCGCGCCGAGGCGGGTCCGGCCAAGCGGCGCTACTTCGCGTTGACGAACGCGAGCGTCATGTCCAGCATGCGGTTTGAGAAACCCCACTCGTTGTCGTACCAGCTCAGCACTTTCACGAGCGTGCCTTCCATCACCCGCGTCTGCGTCGAATCGTAGATCGACGACAGCGGATTGTGGTTGAAGTCCACCGACACCAGCGGCTTCTTGTTCACGCCAAGGATGCCCTTGAGCTTGCCTTCGCTCGCTTCCTTCATCGCGGCGTCGATTTCTTCCTTG
>DASTAL010000155.1:0-4887 GCA_035712685.1 Rudaea sp.
AGCGCCGGCGCAGCGGGCTTGTCCGAAAGCAGGGCGCGGATGCGGATCGGCACCGCCGCCTGCCGTTGCGCATCGAGCAGGGCCGCGAAATTGCTGCCGCGGCCGGAGGCGAGGACGACGACATCACGCACCATGACATCGGGCACGGTGGTTCAAGCGATGTGCACACGTTCGTCGCCGCGCGCCGCCACGATCTCGCCGATGGTCCAGGCCGGCAAGCCGAGCCTGGCCAGCGCGGCGATGGTGGCGTTCGCTGCGTCGGGCGGCACGATCAGGGTGTATCCGATGCCGCAGTTGAAGGTACGCCACATCTCCGGTTTGGCCACGTTGCCTTCGCTTTGCAGCCAGTCGAACACGGCCGGCAGCTTCCAGGCCGAGGAATCGAGCGCGATGCCGAGCGCATCTGGCACGACGCGGATGATGTTTTCGGTCAGGCCGCCGCCGGTGATGTGCGCCATTCCATGTACGACGTGCGACTTCAGGAATTCCAGAATCGGTTTCACGTAGATCGTGGTCGGTGCCATCAGCGCATCGGCGAGCTTGACGCCGCCGAGGTCGAGATCGAATGGATTGCCAGCGCGCGCGGCGATCTTGCGGATCAGCGAATAGCCGTTGGAATGCGGCCCGCTCGAGGCGATGCCGACGATGGCGTCGCCGGCACGGATCTTCGCGCCGTCGATCAGCGCGGACTTCTCCACCGCGCCGACGTTGAATCCGGCGAGGTCGTACTCGCCCGGCGCATACATGTCCGGCATCTCGGCGGTTTCGCCGCCGATCAGGGCGCAGCCGGCCAGCTCGCAGCCTTTCGCGATGCCGCCGATCACGGCCACGGTTGTGGCGACGTCGAGCTTGCCGGTGGCGAAGTAGTCGAGGAAGAACAGCGGTTCGGCGCCCTGCACCAGCACGTCGTTGACGCACATGGCGACGAGATCGATACCGATCGTGTCGTGGCGGCCGAGTTGCTGCGCAAGCTTGAGCTTGGTGCCGACGCCGTCGGTGCCGGAGACCAGCACCGGCTCCTTGTAGCGCCCGGCCAGTTCGAACAGCGCGCCGAAGCCGCCCAGTCCGGCCATCACTTCCTTGCGGAACGTGCGCGCGACCAGCGGCTTGATGCGTTCGACGACTTCCTCGCCGGCATCGATGTCGACGCCCGCGGCGCGGTAGGTCAGGGCTTCTTTCGACGGGGACATGCGGCAGGAATCGCGTAAAAGTGGTGTGCATGATAGACGTTCGCGCCGCGATTGGGCAGACTGGGCGCCATTCCGGAACCTCGCCATGACCCTCGCCACCCTGCGCCGCTTAGCCCTGTCGTTGTCGTTGCCGTTGCTCGCCCTGGCACTGCTCGCGCCGAGCGCACCCGCGCATGCCGAAGGCCTTTACACCGGCCAGGTGCCGGTGAACACGCAGTCCGACGCGGAGCGCGCCGAGGCGCTGAAGAGCGCGCTGGCCCAGGTCGTGGTCAAGCTCACCGGCGGCGACAACGCGGTGCTGGCCAGGCCCGAGGTGGCGCAGGCCGTGGCCAATGCGGCCAATTTCGTGCAGCAATACCAGTATGCGCAGGACGTGGCCACGACGGCCGACGGCAAGCCGCAGGTGCGCCTGAGCCTGGTCGCGCAGTTCGACCGCACCGCCGTCGACAAGTTGGTCTCGGATCTGGGCCTGGGCCAGGCGGGTGCCGCCGCGCCGAATGCGCAGGCGGTCGCCGACACCCAGGCGCAATCGTTCCGCGTCTGGATCGGCGGGTTGAATTCCGCCGTCGACTACGCGCGTGCGATCGGCGCCCTGTCGCGCAACGAGCTGGTGCGCGGCGTGAAGGCCGAACAGTCCCGCGGCGACGGCGTCGAGGTACGCGTGGACATCACCGGCCCCTTGCCCCGCCTGCTCGATTCATTGTCCGGTTCGCCGCTGCAGGTGGACAACGCCAAGCCGCCGGTCGACGGCATCGACGCGCTGCTGAGCCTGCGGCCGCAGTAACCATGACCGAGGCGACCGCGACGATGTGGCGGCATCTGCCCAACACGTTGACGGTGTTGCGCATGGCCCTGGTCGTGCCGCTGGCCTGGATGATCCGCGAGACGCGCTACGACGAGGCGGTCGTGGTCGCCGCGATCGCGGGCCTGACCGATGCACTGGATGGCTTCCTCGCGAAGCGTTTTCGCTGGCAAAGCTGGCTTGGCGGCGTGCTCGATCCGATTGCCGACAAGCTGATGCTGGTCGCGTGCTTCGTCACCCTTGGCCTGGTCGGTGCGCATCCGGACTGGTTGACCGGGCTCGTGGTCGGTCGCGACGTGGTGATCGTCGCCGGTGCCGTGGCCTGGCACAACCTGATCGGGCGCATCCACGCGCAACCCACGCGCCTGTCCAAGCTCACGACCGTCGTGCAGATCGTTTACGTGCTGGCGCAACTGCTGCACCTGAGCCACTGGCTCGAGTTGCCGCCGCGCCTGCTTGAAGTCCTGATCGTTCTCACCGCCGTTCTCACCGTCGCGAGCGGCCTGCAATACGTGGTCGTGTGGTCGCGCAAGGCACTGCGCCTGCGCAAGGCGGGCGCATGACGACGGCGGTGCGCTGGCAACTGTTCGCCCTGGTGCTGATCGTCGGTGCGCTGTTCTGGTTGCTCGCTCCCGTGCTGACGCCGTTCGCGGTCGCGGCGATGTTCGCCTACCTGTTCGATCCCGTGGTCGAGCGCCTGCAGCGCTGGCGATTGGGACGCGGAACGGCGGTCGGCATCGTGTTCCTGGTGCTGACGGTGCTGTTGATCCTTGTCCTGTTGTGGCTGGTCCCGTACCTGCAGCGCCAGGTCGCCACCCTGATCCGGCGCCTGCCGGACTGGATCGACTGGGTGCAGACCGACGCCGTGCCCTGGCTCAACGCGAAGCTCGACCTCAATCTCGAGGCGCCCGACGCACAGCAATTGGCCGCCGTCCTGCAGCAGCACTGGAAGGAAGCCGGCGGCCTGGCGGCCACGATCCTGGCCCGGGTTTCCCGATCCGGATTCGCCCTCGTGACCTGGGGCGTGCACGTGCTGGTCGTACCGGTGGCCTTCTACTACCTGCTGCGCGACTGGCGCGGCATGATCGCGCGCCTCCACGACCTGCTGCCGCGGTCCATCGAACCGGTTGCGGTACGCCTGGCGCGCGAATCCGACGAGACCCTGGGCGGATTCCTGCGCGGCCAGTTGTCGGTGATGCTCGTGCTCGTCGTGATGTACGCGATCGGCCTGTTCGCGATCGGCCTGGACGTCGGCCCGCTGATCGGCATCATCGCCGGCCTGATCAGCTTCGTGCCCTACCTCGGCGCCATCACCGGCGTGTTGATGGGCATGATCGCGGCGTTCGCGCAGTTCCACGACTGGATTCATGCGTTCGGCGTGCTGATCGTGTTCGGCGTCGGCCACGTCATCGAAGGCTACGTGCTGGTGCCGCGCCTGGTCGGCGAGAAGATCGGCCTGCATCCGCTCGCGGTGATCTTCGCGATCCTCGCCGGTGGCGAACTGTTCGGCTTCCTTGGCGTCCTGCTGGCCTTGCCGGTGGCCTCGGTGGCGATGGTCGTGCTGCGCTACGCGCACGAACGCTACCGCGCCAGCGCGCTCTACGGCAGCGGCCACGCTGCGGCGATCGTCGTCGAATCCTCCGTCCGCGAGCCGCCGTCGGACGCACCATGAGCGCGCAGTTGCCGTTGCTGCTGCGCTGGCCGGCGCAGCAGCGCTTCGAAACTTTCCTGCCCGGCACCAATGCACCGGCGCTTGCCCTGCTGAGCGAGGCCGCGATCGCCGATGCGGCGCCGTGGGTTTTCGTGAGCGGTCCCTCCGGCAGCGGCAAGACGCACCTTCTGCTCGCGGCCTGTGCCGCCGCGACCGCCGCGGGCCGCAGCGCGCAGTTTCTGCCGTTGAGCAGCCTGGGCGGCGACCGCGCCGGGGCGATCCGTGCGCTCGGCGGCAGCGACCTGCTCGCGCTCGACGACGTGCATGCGATCGCCGGCGACGCCGCCGCCGAACATGCCTTGTTCGACCTGTACAATCGCTGCAAAATGGAAAAATCCACATTGCTGTTTTCGGCGGCCGTCGCACCGGTGCACGCCGGCATCGCCCTGCCGGACCTGGTGTCGCGCCTGTCCGCCTGCGCGCAAGTGCGCCTGGCGCCGCTCGACGATGCGCAGCGCCGCGACTGGCTGCGCGCACGTGCGCAATCCCGCGGGCTGATCCTCGACGACACGGTACTCGACTGGCTGTTCGCGCATCATGCGCGCGACTTGTCCAGCCTGGCCGGCTTGCTCGAACGCATGGACCGCGCCGCGCTGGCCGCGCAGCGGCGGATCACCGTGCCGTTCCTGCGCGCGCTACTCGGTCGCCCGCCGCCGGAATAATTCGTCGGCTTCGGCAAGCTGCGCCGGCGTGCCGAGGTTCGCCCAGAATCCGTCGTAGCGTTCGCCGGTCAGGCGCCGCTCGCGCATCGCGCGCTGGTACATCGGCAGCAGCTTGAACCGCGCCGCCGTCTCGGCCGCGACGATTTCGGGGCGATACACGCCGATGTTGCCGAAGGTCAGCCGTTCACCCGCGCCGTCTTCGTTGAGCCGCGCGCCGTCGAGCCAGAAATCGCCGCGCGGCAGGAAATCCGGGTTCGGTACCATGACCAGGTGCGCGAGTCCCGCCGGTTCCTCGGGCAGCGTTGCATAATCGAAATCGCTGACGATGTCCGCGCTGACGGCGATGAAGGGCGCGGCTCCGAGCAGGGGCAGGGCGCGCAGCATGCCGCCGCCGGTTTCCAGGGGTTCCGGGCCTTCGTAGGAGTAATGGATGCGCAGGTTCCAGCGCGATCCGTCTCCGAGCGCTTCGGGAAATTGTCCAGCGAGGTGCGAGGTGTTGATCACGACCTCGCGCACGCCCGC
>DASTAL010000156.1:0-2385 GCA_035712685.1 Rudaea sp.
GTTGTGCAGGAAATAAATCTGGCCGCCGCGTTTCAATTCGCGCAGGCAGGCTTCGTAGATCAGCGGGTTCGTCCATTCGGAGACGAAGGTCTTGATCGCGACGCGCGACGGCGGCGGCGTGGCGATGATGGACAGATCGCGCAGGCCGGACATTGCCATGTTCAGCGTGCGCGGGATCGGCGTCGCGGTGAGGGTGAGCAGATCGACTTCGGCGCGCAGTTTCTTCAGCGCCTCCTTGTGGCGCACACCGAAGCGGTGTTCCTCGTCGACGATGACGAGGCCCAGGTCCTTGAATTTCACGTCCGCCTGCAACAACCGGTGCGTGCCGATCATCACGTCGATCTGGCCGTCGCGCAGTTTGGCCAACGCCGCGTCGGTTTCTTTCTTCGACTTGAAGCGCGAGATCACTTCCACGCGCACCGGCCAGTCGGCGAAGCGGTCGCGAAAGTTCTGGTAGTGCTGCTGGGCAAGCAATGTCGTCGGGACGAGAACGGCGACTTGCTTGCCCGCGCTGGCGGCGACAAAGGCGGCGCGCAGCGCGACCTCGGTCTTGCCGAAGCCGACGTCGCCGCAGACCACGCGATCCATCGCCTTGCCCGAGGCGAGGTCAGCGATCACGGCGTCGATGGCCTGCAGCTGGTCGGGCGTTTCCTCGAACGGAAACGCGGCGGCGAATTGCGCGTACAGCGCATGGTCGTAGACGAGGGCGTGGCCCTGGCGCGCTTCGCGCTGCGCGTACAGGGCGAGCAGTTCGGCCGCCGCATCGCGGACCTTCTGCGCGGCCTTGCGTTTGGCGCGTTCCCAGGCATTGCCGCCGAGGGAGTGCAGCGGCGCGAGTTCCGGCGCGGTGCCGGAATAGCGCGACACCAGGTGCAATTGCGCGACCGGCACATAGAGCTTGTCGGCGTTGGCATATTCGATGACGAGGAATTCGCCGCCGCCGCCGACATCGAGTTTGGTCAGGCCCTGGTAGCGGCCGACGCCGTGGTCCGCGTGCACGATCGGTGCGCCGACGGCCAGTTCCGACAGGTCGCGCAAGACGGCTTCGGGATCGCGCGCGGCGACTTTGCGCCGGCGCGCCTGTTGCGCACGTTCGCCGAGCAGCTGGCGCTCGGTGAGGACCGTGAGCGCAGGATCGGCGAGTGCGAAGCCGTCGTCGAACGCGGCGACGGCAATTTCCAGCTTCGTCGTGCCTCCAAGAAACTCCTGCCACGATTGCACGACCCGCGGATGCAGATCCGCCTGAGCGAGTTGATCGAGCAACGCTTCGCGGCGGCCTGCGGAATCCACCGCAATCAGCACGCGCCCGGCGTAACCATCGAGGAAGCGTTTCAGTTCCGCGGCGGGCGCTTCGCCGCGCCGATTGATCGGCAACTGCGGCGCGGGTCCCGCGCCGAGGTCGGCGGCGTGCGGATTCGTTCCGGCCGCGACGAATTCGGCGCGCAGGTGCCGGTTCAACTGCTCGCGCAGCCGGTCCGGCGGCAGATACAGTTCGGCAACGGGAAGTATCGGCCGTTCGATGTCGTGGGCGCGACTGTCGTGGCGCGCCAGCGCCTGCTGCCAGAACGCATCGGCCGCGGCGAGTGCGTTTTCCGCCAGCACGAATAGCGGGTTCGCACCGAGATAGTCGAACAGGGTTTCGGTGTGCTCGAAGAACAGCGGCAGGTAGTACTCGATGCCCGCCGGCGTCGTGCCCTCCTTCAAATCCTGGTACAGCGGACAATGGCGCGTGTCGATCGGGAAGCGTTCGCGCAACGTGTTGCGGAAGGCCTTGGCCGATTCGTCCGTAAGCGGGAATTCGCGCGCCGGCAGCAACTGCACTTTTTCCACCTTGTGCAGCGAGCGCTGCGTCTCCGGATCGAAGCTGCGGATCGAATCGATTTCGCGGTCGAACAATTCGATGCGATACGGCTCGGCCGCGCCCATCGGGAAAATGTCGATCAGGGCGCCGCGCACGGCAAAGTCGCCGGGTTCGGATACCTGGGGAACGTTGCGATAGCCCGCCGCCTGCAAGCGTTGCTGTTCGGCGGCCAGATCCAGGCGCTGGCGCAACTCCAGCACGAGGCTCGATCCGCCTATGAAGCTGCGTGGCGCCAGGCGCTGCATCAGCGTCGCGGCGGGAACCACGAGCACGCCGCGACCGATCGACGGCAGCCGGTAAAGCGCGGCGATGCGCTGCGAGACGATCTGCGGATGCGGCGCGAATAAATCGTAGGGCAGGGTTTCCCAATCCGGGAAGTGCAACACTTCGAGATCGTTGCCAGGATCGCTGCCGGCAGCGTCATGAGATTTTGTGAACGTGCGCAGGTCGGCTTCCAGCGCATGCGCGGCATGCGTGTCGTGAGTGACGGCAACCACGATTCCCGCGTGGCGGCGCGCGGCCCA